>JAQGHZ010000488.1 GCA_028291485.1 Rubritepida sp.
GAGTGGTTCCTGGCCGGCGACGCGGATTTCATGGTGCGGGCGGAAGAACGGCTCGCCTGGCTGGTGCGGGAAGCCGAGATTCTCGTCATCGCCACGCACGACATGAACATCGTGCAGAAGTGGTGCACGCGCGTCATCCGGTTGGAGGGGGGCAGGATCGTGGAGGACGGGCCGGTGGCAGAACTCCTGTCGGCTCCGCAGGTGGCAGCAGCGGAATAGGAGCCGCGACTGCGGCCGGCGCCGCCCACTCCACCTGTCCGCCCGGCAAAGGCGGCGGAGCCGCCGCCCGCAGTATGAGGGCGTTAAATGTGTATCGCCCGGCCTTCGACGGCCAGCGCGGCTTCCTTCACCGCCTCGTTCAGCGTGGGGTGGGCGTGGCAGGTGCGGGCCACGTCCTCGCTGCTCGCGCCGAACTCGATGGCCATCGCCAGCTCCGCGATCAGCGTGCCGGCATCCGGCCCGATGATGTGCGCGCCGAGGACCAGGTCCGTCTTGGCGTCGGCGATGATCTTCACGAGGCCGTCCGTCTCCGCCATGGCGCGCGCGCGGCCATTCGCCGTGAACGGGAATTTCCCCACCTTGTAGGCCGCGCCCTTGGCCTTCACCTGCTCCTCGGTCTCGCCGACGACGGCGACCTCGGGCCAGGTGTAGATGACCGACGGGATGGCGTTGTAGTTGATGTGCGGCTTCTGGCCCGCGATCATCTCGGCCAGGGCAGAGCCCTCGTCCTCGGCCTTGTGCGCCAGCATGGCACCGGTGATGCAGTCGCCGATCGCGTAGATGCCCGGCACGTTTGTCGCGAAATGCTGGTCCACCTGGACGCGGCCGCGCTCGTCGAGCTTCACGCCCGCCTTGTCCAGCCCGAGGCTGGCCAGATAGGGGCGCCGGCCGATCGCCAGCAGGACGATGTCGGCGGAGATCTTCTCCTCCTCGCCGCCGGCGGCCGGCTGCAGCGTCAGCTCCACGCCCGCGTCGGTGACCTTGGCGCCGGTCACCTTGGTCTTGAGCTTGAGCTTCATGCCCTGCTTGGTCATGGAGCGCTCAAACTGCTTGCCGATCTCGAGGTCGAGGCCCGGGGCGAGGCGGTCCATGAACTCCACCACGGTGACCTTCGCGCCGAGGCGCTGCCACACCGAGCCGAGCTCGAGGCCGATCACGCCGCCGCCGATGACGACCAGGTGCTCCGGCACCTTCTCCAGCTCCAGCGCGCCAGTGGAGGTGACGATCTTCTTCTCGTCCACCTCGACGCCGGGCAGCGGCACGCTCTCGCTGCCGGTGGCGATGACGATGTGCTTGGCGGCGTATTCCTTGCCGTCCACGGCGACCTTGCCGGGACCCGCAATGCTGCCGGTGCCCTTGAGCCAGGTGACCTTGTTCTTCTTGAAGAGGAACTCGACGCCCTTCACGTTGGCGTCCACGGTCTTGGTCTTGTGCGCCATCATCCTGGTGAGGTCGTAGCTGACCTCGCCGACGATCACGCCATGCGTCTCCAGCTTGTGCTTCGCCTCCTCGAAATGCTCGGTGGAGTGTAGCAGCGCCTTGGAGGGGATGCAGCCGATGTTCAGGCAGGTGCCGCCCAGCGTCGCCCGCTTCTCGACGCAGGCCACCTTCATACCGAGCTGCGCGGCCCGGATGGCGCAGACATAGCCGCCGGGGCCGGAGCCGATGACGATGACGTCGAAGCTGTCAGAGCCAGTCAGGTTTGGGGCGGTGGCGGACATGAAGGTTCCTCTGCGAAATCCGGCGCAAACTGACGCGGGGCGGGCGCTGGTGCAACCCGGGGCCTATGGCGGCGATGGGAAGGGCCGATTGTCCCGAACCCTGCCGTCTTGTCATGATCTGGCATCGAGAGAGGGAACGACCATGCACCGCATCATCCTGTCAGCCATGCTCCTGCTGCCCGCCGCCGGCATTGCCCGGGCGCAGAGCCCCACCACCGTCGCCTGCGCGCGCGTGCTGGACATCAACAACTGGTCGAGCGAGCCGAGCCGCGGCTACGTCACCAATCGGGTGGATCTGCGGAACGTGAGCCAGGCCCGCATCGCGGTCACGCACAGCTACAACGGTCCCGGAGCCATCCTCTCCCCAGCCTCCGAACTCGCCCCCGGTGGCTTCGCCCGGCGCGAGCTGGCGCGGACGGGAACCCGCCGCAACGCGGCGGAACTCCAGGCTGCCACCACGCTGACCTGCGTGGTGCCGGGCTGACCGATCGGTCGAAAAGGCTTGGCAGGCAGACGGGTTCCGTGGCCTGATCCCGGGATGACGGCGCCGTAAGATGCGCCGGGTTCAGGGAGGAATCCATGGGGCTGCCGCTGCGGGGGCTGTCGCGTCGCAACGCTGTTTTGGTGGGGGCCGGTGTCCTGGCCACACCCCGGATCGCCGGCGCCCAAGGGGGGCAACTGCGCGCTATCCGGACCGTCCCATTCGCCTGATCGTGCCCTGGACGCCCGGCAGCAGCTCCGACGTGCAGCTCCGCAACCTCGCCGACCTCGCCAGCCGCGCGCTCGGCCAGCCCGTCGTCGCCGAGAACCGGGCAGGGCCCGTCGTCGCCGAGAACCGGGCAGGGGCAGGCGGCACGCTGCACGCCGTCACGCTGGCGCGCGAGGCCCGGCCCGACGGCTACACCATCGGCCAGATGCATCTCTCCGTGGTGCGGCGGCCCTATCTGGTGCGCGCGCCGCAATGGGACGCGACGACCGACTTCACCCACATCATCGGCCTGACCGGCTGGCTCTACGGCGTGGCCGTCAAGGCGGACAGCCCGTTCCAGACCTTCCAGGAGATGATCGCCCATGCCCGCGCCCATCCGGGCAGGCTCAGCTTCGCGACCTCGGGCATCGCGACGACCAACCATCTCGCCATGGAGGACATTGCGGCGCGCGAGCGCGTGGAGTTCATCCACGTGCCCTTCCGCGGTTCCAGCGAGGGTGTGACCGCCGTCCTCTCCGGCAATGTCGACATGATCGCGGACAGCAGCACCTGGGCGCCGCAGGTCGAGGCCGGGGGCATGCGCCTGCTCTGCGTCTGGACCGCCGAGCGCGTGGCGCGCTTCCCCGACGCGCCGACGCTCAACGAGCTCGGCTACGACATGGTCGTCACCTCGCCGTATGGGATCAGCGGGCCGGCGCGCATGGACCCGGGCGTGGTGCGCGTGCTGCACGACACGCTGAAGGCCGGGCTGATGAGCGCGGAGAACACCCGTGTGCGCGCCCAGTTCGACATGCCCGTCAACTATCTCGACACCGAGCAGTACCAGGACTTCATCCTCCGGCGCGCCGCCTATGAGCGCGAGATCGTGACGCGACTCGGCATCCGGATGGACGGCTGATGGAGGCCCTCATGAATCGCCGCTCGCTTCTCGCCCTGCCGCTGCTCGCGGCACCCGCCGTCGCCGGTGCCCAGGGCCGCTACCCGGAACGTCCGATCCGGCTGATCATCCCCTGGCCCGCCGGCGGCAGCGCCGATGCGCAGCTGCGCAGCGTCGGCGAACTCGCGACCCGCGCCCTGGGCCAGCCGGTGGTGATCGAGAACCGCGGCGGCGCCGGCGGCACGCTGCACGCCGTCTACCTGGCGCGCGAGGCGCGTCCGGATGGCTACGCGCTCGGCCAGATGCATCTTTCGGTGGTCCGCCGGCCCTATCTCGTGCGCACGCCGCAATGGGATGCGACGACGGATTTCACTCATATCATCGGCATGACCGGCTGGCTCTTCGGCGTGGCGGTGAAGGCGGACAGTCCCTTCCAGACCTTCCCGGAGATGATCGCCTATGCCCGTGCCAATCCGGGCAAGCTGAGCTACTCCACCTCCGGCATCGCCACCTCCAACCACCTCGCCATGGAGGATATCGTGGCGCGCGAGCGCATCGATCTCACCCACGTGCCCTTCCGCGGCGCCAACGAGGGCGTGACCGCGGTGCTGAGCGGCAGCGTGGACATGATCGCCGACAGCAGCACCTGGGCGGGCAATGTCGAGGCCGGGCAGATGCGCCTGCTCTGCGTCTGGTCCGAGGAGCGCGCGCCGCGCTTCCCCACCGTGCCGACGCTCAAGGAGCTCGGCTACGACATGGTGGTGACGTCGCCCTATGGTGTGAGCGGGCCGCCGCGGATGGATCCGGGCGTGGTGCGCGTGCTGCACGACGTGATGCGCGACGCGCTGATGAGCCAGGAGAACACGCGGGTGCGCGCGCAGTTCGACATGCCGCTCGCCTACCTGAACACCGAGCAGTACCAGGACTTCATCATCCGCCGCGCCGCCTATGAACGGGAGATCGTGACGCGGCTCGGCATCCGGATGGAGTGATGCCGATGAGGATGCAAAGACGCACCCTGCTGGCCGCCTTGCCGTTGGCAGCGCCGGCCCTGGCGCAGGGCCGCTATCCCAGCCGTCCCATCCGCTTCCTGATTCCCTGGCCGCCCGGCGGCAGCCTCGATGCGTTGCACCGTCAGATGTTCGAGATCGCCGGGCGCGACCTCGGCCAGAACTTCGTCGTCGAGAACATGCCCGGCGCCCGCGGCACGCGCGCGGCCTTCTTCCTCACGCAGCAGGCGCGGCCGGACGGCTACACGCTGGCGCATCACCACCTCTCGATCCTGCGCCACCCCTTTCTCACGCGACAGCCGACCTGGGATTCGGTGACGGATTTTTCCTATATCATGCAGGTCACCGGCTTCGTCTTCGGCACAGCCGTGCGGGCCGACAGCCGCTGGCAGAGCTTCGACGACCTCATGCGCGAGGCACGCGAGAAGCCGGGCACGCTGACCTACTCCACCTCCGGCATCGCGACGACGAACCACCTCGCGATGGAGGACATCCTCACCCGCCGCGGCGGACGGATGGAGCACATCCCGACGCGCGGCGCGCAGGAAGGCGTGACCATGCTGCTCGGCCGCCAGATCGATGTGGTGGCCGATGCGCAGAGCTGGCGCCCGCAGGTGGAGAGCGGCGAGTTCCGGCTGCTCTCGGTGTGGACGCCGACGCGGCTGGGCTCGGCGCCCAACGCGCCGACCTTGCTGGAGCTGGGCTTCGGCATGAGCGTGACCTCGCCCTACGGCATCGTGGGGCCGAAGGGGATGGAGCCGGAGGTGGTGGACCTGCTGCACCGCTCGCTGAAGAAGGCGCTGGACGATGAGCTGTGCCAGGTGATCGTTCGGCGTTGGGAGCTGCCGAACGAATACCTCGGCCCGCAGGAGTATCTGGCGTTTGCGCGGGAGCGGGTGCTCTACGAGCAGGACATGGTGCGGAGGCTGAACCTCAGCATCGACTGAGGCCCAGCCTTACCATCTTACTGTCTTACGCCAGCCCAAGCGCCCAGAGCAGCACGCCCTTCTGCGCGTGCAGCCGGTTCTCCGCCTCGTCGAACACCACGCTCTGCGGCCCGTCCATCACCTCGTCGGTGATCTCCTCGCCGCGATGCGCCGGCAGGCAGTGCATCACGATGGCGTCCGGCGCCGCGTGGCGCAGCAGGGCGTTGTTCACCTGGTAAGGCGCCAGCAGGTTGTGCCGCTGGCGGGCGCTGGTCTTGTCGTCGCTCATCGAGACCCAGGTGTCGGTCACGACGCAGCGCGCGCCCCTGACCGCGTCCTGGGGACTCGTCGTGAGCTCGATGCGCGCGCCCTGGCTGCGCGCCCAGGCGATCAGTCCGGCCTCCGGCGCCAGCTCGGGCGGCGTCGCCACCCTCAGCGTGAAGTCGAAGCGCGCCGCGGCCTGGATGAAGCTCTGGGCGACGTTGTTGCCGTCGCCCGTCCAGGCCACCGTCTGGCCGGCGATGGGGCCGCGATGCTCCTCGAAGGTCATCACGTCGGCCATGAGCTGGCAGGGATGCGACACGTCGGTGAGGCCGTTGATGACCGGCACCGTCGCGAATTCCGCCAGCTCCCGCATCTTGGAGACGCGGTCGGTGCGCAGGATGATCGCATCCACGTAGCGGGACAGCACGCGCGCCGTATCGGCCGGCGTCTCGCCGCGTCCCAGTTGAGTGTCCTTGCCCGCCAGCGTCACGACATCGCCGCCGAGCTGGCGGATGCCGACCTCGAAGCTGACGCGCGTGCGCGTCGACGGCTTCTCGAAGATCATGGCGATATGCTTGCCGGCGAGCGGCTTGCCGGAGATGTCCCCGCGCTTGGCGCGGGAACCGAGGTCGAGCATGCGGCGCAGGGTCAGCGCATCATGGTCCATCAGCTCCAGGAAGTGGCGCGGCGCGCCACCTCCCTCGATGGGTTTGAGCACGGCACTCACTTGGCCAGCGCCGGTGACTTGGCCGGCGTGAGCTTCGTGCAGGCGCGGTCGATGAGGGCCAGCGCCTCGTCCACTTGCGCCTCGGTGATGATGAGCGGCGGGGCGACCCGCAGCACGTTCATCCCCGCGGCGACGGTGAGCAGCCCCTCGGCCACGCAGGCCGCCTGCATCTCGCCGTTCGAGACCTCGGGACGAAGCTTGAGGCCGATCAGCAGCCCCGCGCCCTGCACCTTCTCGGCGACATGCGGATGACGGGCCGCCAGCGCCTCCAGGCCGTTCCAGAGGTAGCGCGCGACCCGGTCCACCTGGGCCAGGAAGCCATCCGACAGCACCACATCCAGCACGGCATTGCCGGCCGCGCAGGCCAGCGGGCCGCCGCCATAGGTGGTGCCGTGCGTGCCGGGCTTGAGGTGCTTGGCGACCTTCTCCCTGGCCAGGATGGCGCCGAGCGGGAAGCCGCCGCCGATGCCCTTGGCCGAGCTCATGACGTCCGGCTCGATGCCGGCCCATTCATGCGCCCAGAGTTTTCCCGAGCGCCCCATGCCGGTCTGCACCTCGTCGAGGGCGAGCAGGAGCCCGAACTCGTCGCAGACCGCGCGCAGCTCCTTCAGGAATCGGAGATCCGCCGGACGCACGCCGCCCTCGCCCTGAATCGGCTCGATCATGATGCCGCCGGTGCCGGGCGTGATGGCGGCGCGGACGGCGTTCATGTTGCCGAAGGGCACGTGGTCGAAGCCGTCCACGACAGGGCCGAAGCCGGCCAGGTACTTCTCGTTGCCCGTCGCGGCGAGGGTGGCGAGCGTGCGGCCGTGGAAGGCGCCCTCGAAGCAGATCATCCGGAACTTCTCCGGATGGCCGTTCTCGGAATGATACTTGCGGACGGCCTTGATCATGCCCTCGTTCGCCTCGGCGCCCGAGTTGCAGAAGAACACGCTGTCCGCGAAGGAGGCCGCCACATGCCGCGCGGCCAGCTTCTCGGCCAGGGGCACGCGGTAGAGGTTGCTCACATGCATGACCTTCGCCGCCTGCTCCACGATGGCCTTCACCAGATGCGGATGCGCGTGACCGAGCGACGTGGTGGCGATGCCGGAGCCAAAGTCGAGGAATCGTCGCCCGTCATCCGTCCACACATAGGCGCCTTCGCCACGCTCGAAGGCGAGGTCGGCACGGTTGTAGGTCGGCATCAGGGCGGAGATCACGCTTCAGCGCTCCTCAGGAGTCCTCTCCCCGCCCAATGCGGGGGGAAACCTCCAGTTTGACGCAAAAGCCGCAGAAATCAATCCGCTTGGCGGTAATGAGCCTATTGCCGGCCTGTGTTCGGCGTGGGGCCGCCGGTCGGCACGATGTCGCCGCCTGCGCCGCCCGTCGGCCCGGCGTTGAAGCGGCCGATATTTCCGAAGAGCGCCTGCAGGATGCTGCGGTCGTTGCCCGGCGTCGGCGTCTGCCGGCTGACGAAGTTCACATTCGGCATGTCGGCCTGGCCGAGCTCCCGCACGCTCGTGACCGTGCCCTGCGGGTTGAAGGCGATCGCCAGCACGCGCTGGTTGCGCACGGCCAGGGTTCGCGCGGGGCGCAGCTGCGTCTGGCTGCTGAAATAGTACCAGTTGTCGTCCGTGAAGGTGCTGGTCTGGCTCGGGCTGCCCAGCAGCGCCTGCACGTCGGCCCGCGTGGTCACGCCGGGGGTGATCTGCTGGACCTGCTCCTCCGACACGGAATGGCCGCGCGGGACGATGGGCGTCGAGAAGACGTTGCGCGGGCGCTCGGGCGCGGGCGGCAGGTAGCTGCACCCGGCGATCGCCGGCGCAGCCAGGAGCAGCGCGGCCAGCAGGGGGTTACGGATGTTGACCGGGGCGGTTTGTCGGGCCATGTGCCGGATTAACGACACCCGGCCGTTGCGGTCAATGCGCGCTTCGGCCGCCCTTCCAGGAACCTTCCGATCATGGGCCTCTTCGGCCTCTTCCGACGCCCCCGCCATGAAAGGACCGGCTTCGTCCTCTACGGCGCGGCCGTGAACGCGGCGCGGGCGCCCCGCCTCTACGCGGAACTCGGCGTGCCCGACACCGCGGCCGGGCGATTCGAGCTGGTCGCGCTGCACGCGGCGCTGCTGATCCGCCGGCTGCGCGCCGAGGGCGACCGGACGGCCGACGCGCTCGCCCAGGCGGTGTTCGACGCCATGTTCGCCGACATGGACGTGAACCTGCGCGAGATGGGCATCGGCGACCTCAGCGTCGGCAAGCGCGTGAAGATGCTCTGGGAGGGTTTCCATGGCCGGGCGCAGGCCTATGCCGAGGCGCTGGCCGTCGGCGACGAGGCCGGGCTGTCCGCCGCGCTGCGGCGCAACGTCTGGGTGACCGAGGCCGCCCCCGAGGGCGCCCCGGAGGCGCTGGCCCGCGAGGCTCTGCAGGCCGACAGGGTCCTGGCCGGCCAGACGGTCTCCGCCCTGCTCGAGGGAAAGGTGCATTTCGTATGAATTCCGAATTCAGCCATCGGTTGCTCCTGGGCCAGGTGCCTGCCGCCGGCCTCGACCTCCGGCTGGAGGCCGGCCCGGCGGAGCGCGAGGCCCTGGCCCGGCGCCTCGGCCTGCTGGTGCTGCATGCCCTGGTGGCCGACCTGCGCCTCGTGCCGGATGTCGAGGGCGCCGTCCGGGTCACCGGCCGGATGACGGCCGAGTTGGACCAGGAGTGCGGCATCACCCTGGCGCCCGTGCGCCAATCGGTCGCCGAGGGCGTCGCCTGGCGCCTGCTGCCCGAGGGCATGGAGCCCACCGACGGCGAGCACGATCCGGACGACATCGAGAGCGAGCAGGGTGCGGCCGACCTGGGCGAGGCCCTGGCGCAGCAGCTTTCCCTGGCGATCGACCCCTATCCCCGCGCTCCCGGCGCCGAGCTTCCCGAGGGACTCGGGGATCAGGAAGCGCATGGCCCCTTTGCCTCCCTGTTGAAGCTCAAACGTCCCTGACGGTTGCGTGCCGGGGAGGATGGGTGCTAAGCGCCCCCCTCTCGCAGCTCCGCCTGCTGCGGTAGCCCCCGCTTGGGCAGATCGCCCCGTGAATCCGTGTTGAAAGGCTGGCTCCATGGCCGTCCCGAAGAAAAAAGTCTCGCCCTCCCGCATGGGTATGCGCCGCAGCCACGACGCGATCGCTAAGGAAGCGCATCTGGAGTGCTCCAACTGCGGTGAGCTGAAGCGCCCCCACCACGTCTGCTCCGCCTGCGGCCATTACGATGGCCGTGAGGTCGCGGCTGCCGACGCGCTGAAGGGCGTGGTTCGCGTCTGACGTGATGGGCAGCGGGGCTCCCTGTCGGTGAATATGACGGCACCCGCCGACGGGAGCCTCCGCCGGTTTTCCCTGGCCATCGATGCGATGGGCGGGGACCGCGCGCCCGATTGCGTTCTCGATGGCCTCGAGCTCGCCGCCGAGCGGCATCCCCAGGCGCAGTTCCTGCTGCTGGGCGATGAGACGCGTCTGCGCGAGGCCCTCGCGCGTCGTCCGCGCGCGGCGAAGATTTGCGTCGTCCGCCACGCGCCGGACACCATCTCCGGCGACATGAAGCCGACCCAGGCGCTGCGCCAGGGCCGCAAGTCCTCCATGCGCCTGGCCATCGACGCGGTGGCCTGCGGCGAGGCCGCGGGCGTCGTCTCGGCCGGCAACACCGGCGCGCTGATGGCGCTGGCCAAGATCGTCATCAAGACCATGCCGGAGATCAGCCGGCCGGCGCTGGCCGCCATCGCGCCGTCGATGCGCGGCGACGTGGTCATGCTCGACCTCGGCGCCAACGTGCAGTGCGACGCGCGCAACCTGGTCGAATTCGCCATCATGGGCGACGCCTTCGCGCGCGCCGTGCTCGGCCTGCCCAGCCCCACCATCGGCCTGCTCAACGTCGGCTCCGAGGAGCTGAAGGGCGACGACCGCGTGCGCGAGGCGGCCGACGTGTTGCGCGACAGCCATGCCGGCCTGAACTTCCATGGATTCGTCGAAGGCCATGACATCTCGGCCGGCACCGTCGACGTCGTCGTGACCGACGGCTTCACCGGCAATGTCGCGCTCAAGACGGGCGAGGGCGTCTACAAGCTCATGCGCGACCTGCTGAAGCAGGTCTTCACCTCCACCATCCCGGCGCGGATGGGCTACCTGCTCGCGCGCCCGGCGCTGGAGCGGCTGCGCGAGTGGATGGACCCGCGCCGCTACAACGGCGCCATCCTGCTCGGCCTCAACGGCGTCGTCGTGAAGTCGCATGGCGGTACCGACGCGACCGGCTTCGCCCATGCGGTCGACGTCGCCATGGACATGGTGACGCACGGCTTCACCCAAACCATCCGCGAGAGCCTCTCTCGCCTTGCCGCGACCCCCGCGACCGCGACCCCCGCGCCCGCCTCGCCGACGATCGCCGCCCAGCAGGACTGATCCGCCTTGTCCCTTCGTTCCGTGATCGCCGGTTGCGGCGGCTATCTCCCGCCCAACGTCCTCGACAACAACGCGCTGGCCGCGAAGTTCAAGCTGGACACGAGCGACGAATGGATCCGCGAGCGCAGCGGCATCCGCCAGCGCCACCTCGCCGGGCCGGACGACACAGCGACCTCGCTGGGCGCGGAAGCCGCGCGCCTCGCGCTGGCCCAGGCCGGCGCCGAAGCCTCCGAGGTGGACGCGATCATCTGCGCGACCTCCACCCCGGACAACGCCTTCCCCTCGACAGCAGCGCATATCCAGGCGGCGCTCGGCGTCACGAAGGGCTTCGCCTTCGACGTCTCGGCCGCCTGCACGGGCTTCATCTATGCGCTCTCCGTCGCCGACGCGATGATCCGCGCCGGCCAGTCGCGCTGCGTGCTGGTCATCGGCACCGAGATCTATTCGCGCATCCTCGACTGGACCGACCGCTCCACCTGCGTGCTCTTCGGCGACGGCGCGGGCGCGGTCCTGCTCCGGGCGGAGGAGGGCGGCGACGGCGGCATCCTGTCCACGCATCTGCACGCGGACGGCACCCAGGCCGGCATCCTCTACGTCGAAGGCACGACGGGCCCGCTGCGCATGGCCGGCAAGGAGGTGTTCCGGCATGCCGTCAACAAGCTCTCCGGCGTGCTGGACGAGGCGCTGAAGGCGAACGGGTTCGAGCGCGGCGACGTGAACTGGCTGGTGCCGCACCAGGCGAATATCCGCATCATCGACGCGATGGGCCGCAAGCTCGGCCTCGCTCCGGACCGCGTGGTGAAGACGGTGGACCGGCATGCCAACACCTCGGCGGCCTCGGTGCCGCTGGCGCTGGCCGAGGCGGTCTGCGACGGGCGCATCCGCAAGGGCGATCTCGTGCTGCTGGAGGCGATCGGCGGTGGGCTGACCTGGGGCGCGGCGCTCGTTCGCTTCTGAGGATTTTCCTCGGACGGGGAAGCATGCAGTCTCGGGCCTATGCCCAGCATCGCCCTCATCGGCCCCGGTGCCATCGGCGCGACGGTCGCAGCCCGGCTCGCGCGGAGCCCGGACCATCACGTCGCCGTCTGCGTCCGGACGCCTTTCGGCCATCTGCGGATCGACGCGCCCGAGGGGCTGATCTCCGCGATTCCACAGCTGCTGCTGTCGCCGGTGAATGCGATGATCGTGGCGCTGTTGGACGCCGCTTCCGCCGCCTGAGCGATGGCGCGCGTCGGGCAGCCACGCGTGTGGAAGGCCGATGCCTTCAGGTGTCGCTGAGTCGCCCGAGCCCCGGCGCCAGTTCGGGGAAGAAGTGGTCGACATCATCGAAGAAGAGCGAGGCGATGCGCCGGTAGCCCCAGTCGGTGAAGTGCACCCCATCCTCGGCGCGGAAGGTGCGCGCGCCCCGGTCCAGCGTCAGACTCGGCATGAAGCGGCCCTGCGGGTCGCTCGTCGCGTCCCAGGTGGGGATCCAGACGCCGCCGGCCGCGACCACCGCATTCTGCTGGATCTCGTTGAGCTGGCGCGCGGCGTCGGCGAATTGCGCGTTGCGCATGTTGGGCAGGCCGAACCAGACGACCCGCGCGCCGGAGGCGATCGCCGGCGTCACCATCTCGGTCACGCGGCGGGCGTAGCCCTCGGCAAAGCCCTGCGTGCCGAAGGCGAATCGGATGCGCTGTTCGCGCACGACGAGAGGACGGAAGTCGTTCGCGCCGATCCAGAAGATGACCAGATTGGGATGGTTCCGCGCCACGAGATCGCGCGCGGCCGTCGGCCAGTCATGCTCGTCGCTGCGGGTGACGCCGGTGGCGTGCAGCGTGCCGTTGACGATGCGCAGATTCGTGCGCCGGCGCAGCACGCCGTTCAGCGAGAGAAACATGCCCTGCGCCAGCGAATCCCCGCAGAAGAGGATCTTCACCTGCTCGGGCAGCGTGCTTTCGGTGGCAGCCTGGGCGGTGGCAGTCTGGGCGGTGGCAGTCTGGGCGGTGGCAGCCTGGGCGGTTGCCGTCTGGGCGGGCGCGGGTTGCGCCAGGACCACCCCGGCCGAGGAGAGCAGCACCATGGCACTCTGGAGGAGACGTCGGCGGGAAATCAGGAATTCATCGACACCGACGGCCACGCCGCGTTCTCCGGGAGGGGACAGAATTGCAGGCACCAGCTATATCACGGGCATGGCTATGATGAAGTGCCGAGCCTTATGAAATGCTGAATCGCCGAGGTTTTTTCTCTGTCATGACCGGGGCCATGAGCGCCGGCCTGACCGGCTGCCAGGGCGGTGCCTCCGCCCCACGCGGCCCCGAGGACCTGCCGCCGTCGCAGGATCCGATCTTCGTCGCGCAGGCTGCGCCGGATCTCGGATTGGAGGCGGTCCTGCCGGTCCGCGCGGGGGCGGATTCCTTCGCGCCGCTGGGCGCCGCGCTGCGCAGCATCCAGCGCGGCGACCGCGACGCACGCGCGCTCGTGATGATCATGGGCGACAGCCACACGGCCGGTCCGGTGATGGTGGAGCACCTGCGCGGGCTCTTCCAGTCGCGCTTCGGCGCCATCGGCGTGGGGCGGCTCTCGCCCGGCAAGTCGCAGCGCTATTTCAACCCTTCGGCGGTCACGCTCGGCCAGACCGGCGAATGGACGGCGCGCAATGCGCTGCGCTCCACGTCGCCAGGCCCCTTCGGTCTCACCGGCTACCGGCTGAGCGGCTCGGGTGCGGGCGACATCATCACGCTGCGTTCCGACGAGCTCGATGGCTTCGACCGCGTGCACCTGGCCATGATGGCAGGACCGGAAGCCGGCAGCTTCCGGCTGTGCGTGGACGGCAACTGGATCGGTCCCGCGACGCTGAAATCGCCGCGGCCCGAGTTCCGCCCGATGTTCCTCGACGTGCCGCCCGCCAGTCGCGAGATCGCGATCGAGCTGGTCGGCGACGGCCAGGTGGAGCTGTTGGGCTGGGGCCTGGACCGGCGCGGCCGGGGCGTGCTGGTGGAGGGCTTCGGCATCAACGGCGCCACGCTCGCCTCGCTGGAGAATCGCGACCCGGAGATCCTCCGGCGCGAACTCGTCGCGAAGCCGCCGGCGCTGATCATCCTGGAATTCGGCACCAACGAGGCGACCGATCCGGATTTCGACGAGGCCGACTATGCCACGGCGCTGACGCGCCAGATCCAGCGGCTGCGCCAGATCCTGCCGCGCAGCGGCATCCTGCTCATGGGCGTGCCCGATGCGGGCCGGCCCGTGCGCCTGCCCCCCATCCAGCGCGGCCGCCGCCTCGTCCCCCAGCGTCAGCCGACGGGCTGCGCCGCGGCCACGCCGCTTATCGCGATCTCGCGCGTCCGTGCCGCGCAGCGCGCCGTCGCGCAGAGCCAGCGCGTGGGCTTCTTCGACTGGAGCGCGGAGGTGACCCACAGTCCGTGCCGGCTGCAAGCGCTGGCGGGCGGCGACGCGCCGCTCATGCGCGCCGACTTCGTGCATTTCACGCCGGACGGCTATCGCCTCACTGCCGAGAAGCTGCACGCGCACATCATGCGCGGCACGGGGCTCGGTTCGCGCAACTCCAACGCCTGACCGGTGCTTTTTCCGACCGGCATCTTCGCGATCTTCTTCGGCGCCGTCTTCCTGGGGCATTGGACGCTGGTGCGCGTCCGGCCCTCGCTGGACCGCTGGTTTCTGCTGGCGGCGAACCTCGTCTTCTACGCGTTCTGGAGCGTGGAGTTCTGTGCGGCGCTGATCGCCGTCGGGCTCTGGACCTGGGGCGTCGGGCTGGTCGCCGCGCGGGGGCGATCACGACCCGCGCTCTGGGTCGGCGTGGCCGGCGCGCTCGGCTGGCTGTTCTACTTCAAATACGCGAACTTCTTCCTGCAGGAGATCGTCGCGCGGCTGGGCTTTCCCGCCCCGCTGCTCGACGTGGTGCTGCCCGTCGGCATCTCCTTCTACTGCTTCCAGGCCATCTCCTACATGGTCGACGTCCATGCGAACGATGCCGAGGTCGAGACCAACCCGCTGAACGTGCTGGTCTACCTGACCTTCTTCCCGCATCTGGCGGCCGGCCCCATCGTGCGGGCCGCGCATTTCCTGCCGCAGCTCGCCGTGCCGCCGGACCGCTTCCGCATTCCCGTCGCGATGGCGGGCATCCTCATCCTCGGCGGGTTGTTCAAGAAAATGGTGATCGCGAACGAGCTCGCGACCGGCATCGTCGATCCCGTCTTCCGCGACCCGACGGCCTACGGGGCCTGGGACATCGTGCTGGCCTGCTACGGCTACACGATCCAGATTTTCTGCGATTTCTCGGCTTATTCGGACATGGCGATCGGCTTCGCGGCGCTGCTCGGCTTCCACTTCCCGAAGAATTTCGACCAGCCCTTCCGAGCCGTCTCGCTGGCGGATTTCTGGAGGCGCTGGCACATCTCGCTCTCCACCTGGCTGCGCGACTACCTTTACATCCGCACGCTGGGCGGCAACCGCCGGGGCGAGGCGCGGACGCGCTTCAACCTGATGGCGACCATGGTCCTTGGCGGCATCTGGCACGGCGCCAACTGGACCTTCCTGCTGTGGGGCGCGATCCACGGCGCGGCGCTGGCCGTCGAGCGCATGCTGGGCGGGAGGGCGCAGCCGCGGACGAAGGGCGCTATCTTCCTGCGCTGGTTCATCACCTTCCATGTGGTGATGCTGGCCTTCGTGCTCTTCCGCGCGCCGAACCTGGGTATCGTGGCGTCGCTCGCGGCGGGCCTCGCCGGCGGTCTGCCGAGCGAGGCCGTCACCTGGCGCCTGACGGCGCTGGCCGCGCTGGGCCTCGCGATCCACTTCCTCCCGCCCGACCTGCGCGAGCGCATCGAGGAGCGGCTGCGGCGGTTGCCACCGGCGGTGCTCGGCACGGTGATGGGCCTGGCGCTGCTCGCGATCCTGCTGGCCGGGCCCGAGGGCGTGGCGCCCTTCATCTACTTCCAATTCTGAGGAGGCCGAGATGCAGCAACCCTGGCTGAACCCTCCCGGCACGGAGCCCAAGCGCGGCGTGGCCGACGATTTCTCGCCGGCCACCGCGACCATGAACTGGCGCCTCGCGGGGCTGGTCCTGGCCGTCGTCTGGCTGATCCTGTTGGCTGGCCGCTCCGAGGCGATCGTCGACGCGGCCTATGGCCTGCCTGTCGCGCCCGGGACCGAGACGATCATCGCTGTGGCAGATGCGTGGAATGACGCGCTTTCCGCGATCGGCATCCCCCAGGCGCTCGGCGCGGTCCGTGAGACCCTCGCGACCGGCCGCTGATCAGGCTCCGGCGAGGCGGTGGCGCCCGAGAACCTCGGCGAGGCCGGCCCACCAGACCTGATAGGCCATGCCCGTCGAGGGATGGATGCCGTCACGCGAGGGAAAGCTGCAGCGCGACTGGCGGCCGGAATTGATCGCCGGCAGGTCGCGCAGCTGGTCCGTCGCCCGCTGCCGCGCCTGGGCGAGCACGCGGTCCAGCGCGACGCTGCCGCGCTCCAGCTGATCGTCCTGCGAAAAGCAGCCGGGGGTGGCCCAGATCACCTGCTCGGCGTCCCACTTCGCCATCACCTCGGCGATGCGGGCGGGATAGGCCTGCGCCTCGGCGGCGCTCATGCCGCGCAGATCGTTGGTGCCGAAGACCAGGACCAGCCGGCGGGCGCAGCGCGGCTCCTGCGCGCGGAGCCAGTTGAGGCCGGCGCCGCCCTGCGCGATCACCTCGAAGCCCAGCGCCTGCGCATAGGGGCCCATGCCGACGGCCAGGCTGTCGCCGAGGAGGATGTCGGGGCAGGCGGCCGCGGCCTGAGACGGGGTGGAAGGGGAGGCGACGGTCAGGATGGCGCCCAGGATCAGGGCCATCGCGGCCGACAGGGAAGCGGCGGGGTTCCGGGGGAACAGGCTCATTTCGGTCGTGACTCCTTCCTGGGGCCTGCCGCTTCGTGGCATCCCCGAGGTGAATTTTCACTGAACGGGAGAGGGTGGAAGGCGCTGGAGCGCCAGCCTCCCACGTCCGACAAAGAAACATGGTTGACGCGGGGGGCGCTTACCGGCTTTCCTGTCGCTTCAAGCACTTGCAGGGTAGACCAACGCCATGGAGACGTTGACGCGCTCGGGACTCGCCGAAGCCATCTATGCGGCGGTCGGACTGTCCCGCAACGAATCCGCCGCCCTGCTGGAGGCGGTGCTGGAGCGCGTCGCCGGCGTGCTGGAAACGGGGGAATCCGTGAAGATTTCCGGCTTCGGTACCTTTCTCATTCGGCAGAAGGGACAGCGGATCGGCCGCAACCCCAAGACCGGCGTGGAAGTCCCCATCCTCCCGCGTCGCGTGCTGACCTTCCGGCCCAGCCAGGTGCTCAAGGCCCGGATCAACGGGGAGAGCCTCGGAGCCGAGGACGAGAAGGCCGACCTTGGAAAGGCCAACGGGCGTGAGTGACCTGCCCGATCTAGAGGATCGGCCCCGGCCGCGCAAATCGGCGCAGGCTTTCCGGACGATCAGCGAGGCCGCCGACCAGCTCAACGTGCCGCAGCACGTGCTGCGCTTCTGGGAGACGAAGTTCCCGCAGCTCAAGCCGCTCAAGCGCGGGGGCGGCCGGCGCTATTACCGGCCCGAGGATCTCGCGCTGCTGAAGCGCATCTCCGACCTGCTCTACACGCAGGGCTACACGATCAAGGGCGTGCAGCGGCTGCTGGGCGAGGGCGAGCCGGAACTGCCGCTGGGCGAGCCGGCGGAGGACAACGCGCTGGCGCGCGTGCTGGTGGAGTTGGAGCAGATCGCGGTGGAGCTGAAGCAGCTTTAGCTCGGGACGCGGTCCCGGCAGGTCTGGCTGGTGTCGTAGAATTCGCGGAACTCCACGACGCGATCGCCGTCGAGCTTCACGAAATCCGCCTTGGCATAGCGATGCGTGCAGCCCGTGGCCTCGTAACGCACCGTCGCCCAGGCCAGCACCGCGACCCATTCGCCCTGCGCGATCACCTGCTCGACCTCGTAGTCCACGACCTTTGCTTCGGCATCGAGGCGGGAGAAGTAGGTTTCGACGCCCTCGCGGCCGCGATACTCGCCGGCCCAGGGCAGGGCGCCCTCGCCGATGGAGAGCCATTTCGCGTCCGGCGTCAGCGCCTCGTAGAGCGCCTCGCGGTCGCCGGCGGCGTAGCGGCCGTAGATCTCGGTCACGCGCGCGATGCTGCGCTCGGACAGGTTCTCGGACATGGGCGGCTCCCGTGGAGGGAGCGGAGAGTGGCGCACCGCGCCACCCTCCTGCAACGACGGAATGTCGCGGCGTCGGATCAGTCGTCGTAGGCGAGCAGCGTCTCGACCGGGACGTCCAGCCGCTTGCGGCCATCGAGGAAGGTGAGCTCGATCAGCGCCGCCACGGCCGGCACCACGGCGCCGGCCTGCTGCAACAGCGCGAGGCCGGCCGCCATGGTCCCGCCGGTGGCGAGCAGGTCGTCCAGCAGCACCACGCGCTGGCCGGGGATCACCGCATCCTCCTGCATCTCGATGCGGTCCGTGCCGTATTCGAGCGCGTAGTCGTAGCCGACGGTGCGGCCGGGCAGCTTGCGCGGCTTGCGCAGCATGATGAATCCGAGGCCGAGCTCCAGCGCCAGCGGCGCCGCCAGCAGGAAGCCGCGGCTCTCGATGCCGGCAAGCAGGTCGGGCTTGTAGGGCGTGACGCGCGCAGCCATCGCGGCCATCGCGGCCTTCCAGGCCGGACCGTGCCGCAGCAGCGTCGAGATGTCGTAGAAGAGGATTCCCGGCTTCGGGAAATCGGGAATGCCACGGATGTGGGTCTTGAGTTCTTGCTCGGTCACGGCTTTCTTCGCATGGGGCGGGCGGCGCGGAGGCGCCGAGGCATGATCCCGCACTGAAACTAGCCTCGCCGCTCCACCACCCGCAAGCTTCCCCCCCCCGCGCCTAAGCGCGAAGATTTCCGAAAAGGTTGTGTCACTCCAATGTCACGAGGCAAGATCGCGCTGTTGATCGGCGTCATCGGGTTCATCGCCTATATCGGAATCGTGGTCGTGATTGGCGATTTCTTTGTGCATCAGCATTGGGCGATACAGGCCATTTACTACGCCGTGATGGGGTTTGTCTGGGTCTTCCCAGTGATCCGACTAATCAAATGGGGTGCCCGAGCGCCCCGATGATCGCACGCCGCTGATCACTCACACGGCGCCCGAGGCGCGCACCACCGGTCCCCATCGCGTGTACTCGGCGCGGACCCAGTCGGCGAGGCCGGCCTGGGGCACGGGGTCCGTCGCCACGAAGGCATAGGAATCGAGCCGCTCGCGCACGGGGGCCTCGGCCAGGATGGCGGTGACCGCGGTGGAGAGGCGCTCGACGATGGGGGCCGGCGTGCCGGCCGGCGCGCAGAGCAGGAACCAGTTCAGGCTCACGACGTTGGAGAAGCCGGCCTCGCGCGCCGTCGGCACCTCCGGCAGGATGGCCGCCCGCTGCGCCGAGGAGACGCAGAGCCCGCGCAGGTTTCCCGCGCGGATGGCCGCCACGTTGGCCGCCGCCGTGTCCCAGAGCGAGGTGGTGCTGCCGCTCAGCACGGCGGTTTGCGCCTCGGGCGCGCCGCGGAAGGGGGCGTGCAGCAGCTGCGTGCCGCTCTCCATGCCGAAGAGCACGCCCGTGAGATGGCCCATGGAGCCGATGCCGGAGGAGCCGAAGCTCACGGAATCCGGCGAGCGCTTCGCCGCCGTGGCATAACCCGCGAGATCGCGCGTCGGCGAGTTGCCGGCGACCGCGCAGACGATCGGCGCGCCGCCCGTCAGCGCGACATAGGTGAAGCTGCGTGCCGCGTCGTAAGGCAGGTTCGCCTGCATCTGCGGCAACAGCACGAGCGGGCCCGGCGTGGTCAGCAGGAAGGTGTAGCCGTCCGGTGCGGCGCTCGCCGCGGCTCCGAGGCCCACCGGCCGCCGCCGCCGGCCCGGTTGTCGATGACGAAGGGCTGGCCGAGCACACGCTCCAGCCGTTCGGCCACGGGGCGCATCATGAGGTCGGAGGCGCCGCCGGGCGTGAAAGGGATCACCACGCGAACCGGGCGCGCGGGCCAGGCGGGCTGGGCCCGGACGGCGGCAGGGGCGGCAAGCAGCGGGGCGACGGCGAGGAGCTGGCGGCGGTTCATGGTCGTTTCCCTGAAGGTCCGTAACCTCCAAGCAATCTCCGTGCCCGCCGCCACCCGCAACGGATCGCCGCAGGGCCGCAGGGCCCATAGGCGTGAATCCGTTGCGCAGCCAATCGCAACGGATCGCTGCAGGGCCGCAGGGCCCGTAGGCGTGAATCCGTTGCGCAGCCAATCATCAATCGCCGGTCATCGTCATCCCGCCGGGGTTGATCGTGACCGTGCCGGGGCCGGAGATCGAGACCGGCGCGCTCAGCGCCGACCAGGTGAGCGCATTGCCGCTCGAGGCCGCGTCGAACAGGCCGACATGCGAGTAGGTGCCCGCCGCGGCCGTGAAGGTGAAGCGCGCCGCCTCGGCGTTCTGCTGCACGCCGGTGCCGGTGAAGGTCACGCGCTGGCGGGCATAGCCGTTGCCAACGGGCTCGCCGGCGATGCCGGTCGGGTCGCTGCCGCCGGTGCCCAGCGCGAGGTAGACCGCGCTAGGCAGCACGGGCGAGCGGCCGCAGAGGGCGCGGGTCAGGACGTTCTTGGCGTAATCGGTGAGAGAGCTCATCGGGTGGTTCCTTCTGCTGGAGCGTGAAACAGGGTCAGATGTCGGTGGCGGTGCCGAAGACCGGTGGCAGCGCCTCGCCGTCGGCATCGAGCCCGGCCGGCTGGGCACGGATCGCGCGGTAGAGGTCGTCGATGGCGAGCCTGCCGGGGTCGTCCATCGCGTCCTGTTCGAAGCGGAAGTTGAGCCGCTGGAGCGGCGCCTTGCCGCCACGCCGCGCGGCCTCGTCGAGGTAGCCGTGCAGCTGCGTCTCCAAGACGCCGGCGACGCGGTCGAGCTGCAGGTGGGTGAGCCGCCAGTACGCGGCGACGACGCCGGTCCCGTTGATCTCGATGGGTTTGAGGAAGGCCATGTCTTGCTCCTTCGGATCAGGCTGTGGTTTCGACGGAGAGCGCGCGCGCGACCCAGCGGATCGTCTTGTTCGCCTCACCCGTGGCAGTGACGGCGAGCCCGCCATTCGTCGTGTCGGCCGTCAGGGCGGCGCGCCAGGCCATCGCCGCCGCGTCCGCGTAGGTGGGTGCGACGCTGCCGGCCGATCCCCCGACGAGCACAGTCGCCGCGGCACTGGCGCCGCGCTTGATCAGCGCCGTCAGCTCCCATCCGGCGCAGTCGCCGGCCGCGCCGGCGCTGCCGCCGGTCTGCTGCGCCACGACGAGAAGGCGCAGCACGTAGGTGCCGTTGTTCGGCAAATTGACCGTGTTGCTCGAGCTCTGGACCGCGTTGTCGGCCGTCAGCCGCGTGGCCGTGGCATCCGTCGAAATGCGCCTCAGGACGAACTCTCCGGCCTGCGCATCGCCGTTGCTCACAAAGCGTGAGGCAGACCAGGCCCCGCGTCCGAAACATCCGCGGGTTGTCGCCTCTCGACCTCCCGGCACCCAGGCGTTGGTGCCATCAGCCGTATTGGCCGCGCCGCCGCCGACGGTCGCCGCGCCGGCGGTTGCGGCATTGACGATTCCGCCCCCGATCACGCTGCTCGCGCCGCTGGCGGAATTGGTGCTGCCTCCGGCGATGGCGGCGCTGGAGCCACTTGCGATGTTGGCCGTGCCGCCACCCACCGCGGCGTTCGAGCCGCTGGCGGTGTTGTTGACGCCGCCCGAGATCGTCGCCATGGCGCCGCTCGCCACCTGCGTCGCCGCGGCGCGCGTCGTCTGCCAGTCCGTCGCGTTGGCCCCGCGTGCGCCCCCGCCGGCCGCGGTGCCGTCCGGGAACTGCGCCTGGAGCGCGCCCGTTCCTTTCGGCTGACCCACCACGGCGGAGATGTTGGCGTCCATGCCGTTGGCCCGCCAGCCGACGGTGCCTGGCGATCCGGTGGCGGCGGCGACCACTTCTGGCCGGTTCACGGCATTGGCCGGCGTCGTCACCTCGAGGCCGTGCTGGCCCGGCGCCGCACCGAGGCTGAGCTTGCCGCTGTCGGCCCGCAGCAGCTCGGTGCCATTGGCGGCGGCGGAGAGGGCCGTGCCGGTGGGGCGGAACAGCCCGGTCGTCGCGTCGCCCACCGAGAGCCCCGGTCGCGCCGCCTCGCCGGCCGGTGCGCTCAGGCCGGCCGAACCATTGCTGCCCGCATTGAAGAGCGGGCCGGGCGTCGCGGTCTCCAGCAGCGGCGTGCTGCCGAGGTTGACGCGGTTCGGCACGCCCGTGGCCGCATGCGCCAGGTGGATCGCCGCCGCGCCGTTGTTGCGCTGGTTGTAGTTCACGCAGCGCAGCGCGCCGATGTCGATGCGGTTGCTGTGCTGTTCGATGCGGATCGCGTTGTCCTCCGCATCGTCGACGCGCAGGGTGCCGATCTGCACGCGCGTGGAACTCGCATTCACATGGACGCCGATGGCGCCGGCGAGCGGCGCGCCGAGGCCGTTGAAGATCTCGCTCTGGGTCGTCATCGCGTCGATCTGGCCGTCGGTGCCGTTCGCATCGATCCACAGCCCGTACTTCACGAAATCCGCGTAGGCCTGGCCGATGCTGAACTTCTGCGTGTAGCCCGAGGCCGACGAGGTGAAACGGAACATCGAGCGGTAGCCGAGCACGAAGGACTGGTCGACGAAGACACCGTCCACCCGCCGGAAGACCATCGCGTCGCCATTGGCCTGCTGCCAGCGGACGATGTTGTCGTTGGACGACCAGAAGGGCCAGAAGTGGATGTTCATGAGTCGGCAGGCGTCGAAGGCCCGGTCGATCTCGATGCCCGTGGTGAGGACCTGGCCCCGGATCCGCCGGAAATCCGTGCGGCCCGAATTGTCGCAATAGATGCCCTTGTTGATGCCCGAGAGCATCACGTTGTCGAAGTCGACACCGCCCAGGCAATCCACCACCTTGAAGAAGAAGTCATAGGCGGTGGGCGCCCAGGACGTGTTCTGCGCCGCGCCGTGCGTCTGGCGGACGGCGATGTCGTGCACGCCCGAGCCGCGCGAGGCGACGCCCGTGAAGGTGATGGGTGTGAAGGCGGTCGAAGCCACCGTGAGCCATGTTCCGTCGCCGGGGTTGCCGCCCTCGGCGAAGCCCGCGCCCTGGAGGCGGACGGAGTTGTTCGAGATCGTGATGGCCGAGTTCAGCCGGTAGGTGCGCGGTCCGAGGTTCACCGTGCCGCCGGCCGCGCCGAGGGCGTTGATGGCGGCCTGGATGGCGGGCGCGTCGTTGGCCGTGCCGTCCCCCACGGCACCGAAGTCGCGCACGTCCACGCCGCGATCGGCGAGCACGGCGCGCCGGAGCTGGGAGAGGCTCGCGCGCTTGGTGGTGGGGGTGGGGGTCACCTGCACGAAGGGCGTGAGGTCGCTGTCGGCCACGGCGGTGGCGGCCGGCAGGTCGCTGATCTTCAGGTCGGGCATGGGCTCCGTCCGTTGGGGGAGGGGTGTGGCAGGTGGGCGAGCGGAGCGGTCAGCCCTGGGCGATGGCGGCGCCGTCCTCCTGCAGCAGTTTCCCGCCCTCCAGCAGCATGAGCTGCAGGTCGGGCAGGATGTTGAAGCTGCGTGAGGTGACGAGGATGCCGCGGTCCTCGTTGTCCTCGACCTGGATGCGGTAGCCGGTGCCGACGGCCGGCGTGGGCAGCGTCGTGGTCGCGTAGCCCTGGTCGACCAGCACCGTCCTCTGGGGCGGGATCACCTGGTTCTGCGCGTTGCGCAGGGTGACGACCACCGAGGCGATCGGGCCGGCCACCTGCGCCTGGACGGGGATGGCGGAGCCCATGATCACGCCGGCCACCAGCGGCGCGAGGATGATGGTGGCGACCACGGCGCCGGCGGCCTGCACCATGCGCAGCGTCTGGGCCACGGTGCGGGTCAGCGCGATGGGCGTCACCGCGCCGTCGAGCGTGACGCCGGGCCCGATGGCGACATTGCTGCGCACCGGCAGGATCGCCATGGAATCGGAGGACTGCACGATCATCACGTCACCGGCCTGCAGGCGGGCGGCGGCGGCGGCGAAATAGCCGGGGGTCACGATCGTCGCCTTGAGGTCGGCGCTGCGGTAATGCCAGAGGTTGAAGCGGGCGGTCTGGATCAGCGGCATGAGATCCGTCGCGATGAAGGACATGGGCGTGCGTCTCCTGGGCCGCGCGGGATGCGGGCAGAAAGGGGAAGGGCTTTTTGGATGGGGGCCGAAGGGGAAGCGCTCAGGAAAGCGTTGGGCGCAATTCGCCCCTTGGCCTCGCCGTTCTATGAGAACAAACAAAGAACGTCAAGAAAAATGCGCGATGCGGAAGCGATATTGTGAAACGGCCCGTCCTGCCGCATAGCCGGAGGGACGCGCCTCCGGAGATCGCCCCATGCGCCGCCTGCTGCTGAGAGCCCATCCGGAACGCCTGGCGGGTCGGCCCCTGCGGTCTTTTCCGTGCTGGATGCGTCGGACACTTCGCCCGATGTCCCTGCATCGGGCCGGCATGTCCTCCCGCCCGGCCCGGAGAATCCCGTCCCGGTGGGCTCTGTGCCTCGCGCTGCTGCTCGCCATGCCCGTACTCGCGCAGGCGCAACCGGTGCTGAACATCTACAACTGGGCGGACTACATCGACCCTTATGCGATTGAGCGCTTCCAGCGCGAGACGGGCATCCGCATCCGCTACGACGTCTACGACACGCTGGAGACGCTGGAGGGAAAGCTCTCCGCCGGCCGCTCGGGCTACGATATCGTGGTGCCGACCAGCGAGCCCGCCTTCAACCGGCTGGTGCGCGCGGGCGCGTTGCGGCCGCTCGACATGGGGCGCATCCCGAATGCGTCGAACCTCGATCCCGCGCTGATGGCGCGTGTCGCGGGCGTGGATCCGGGCAACCGGCATGGGGTGATCTATCTCTGGGGCACGGTCGGGCTCGGCATGAACGCCGCGCGCATCCGCGAGGTCGCGCCCGACGCGCCGATGGACAGCCTCCAGCTGCTGCTGAACCCCGAGCACGCGCGCCGTATCGCGCGCTGCGGCATCGCGGTGATGGACAGCGCCATCGACGTGCTGCCTTCGGTGCTGCGGCACGTCGGCGCCGACCCGAACAGCACGGCCCAGGCCGACCTCGACAGGGCGCAGCAGGCGCTGCTGGCGATCCGGCCCTTCCTGCGCTCCATCCCCTCGCCGCCCGCGATCATCGACGCGCTGGCGCAGGGCGAGATCTGCCTCGCTTTCTCCTACTCGGGCGACGTGATCCAGGCGGCCGCCCGGGCGCGTGAGGCGCGGCGGGCGCATGAGGTGACCTACGTCCTGCCGCGCGAGGGCGCGCAGCTGGCCTTCGACATGCTGGCCATCCCCGCCGATGCGCCCAATCCCGACGCGGCGCATGCCTTCATCAACTTCGTGCTGCAGCCGGACGTCATGGCCGGGATCACGCGGCAGACGCGCTATCCGAACGCCGTGCCGGCCTCGCGCGCGCTGCTGCCGCCGGAGATCGGCAACGACGCGAGCATCTTTCCGGACGCGGCGACGCTGGCGCGCAGCTTCGTCGCAGGCACGCCGGCGCAGGCGGGCGAGCGCGCGCGGGCGCGGCTCTGGGCGCGGTTCAAGGCCGGCCGGTGAGGTTTTTCGCTTGAGCCTGCTTTCGCTGGAGGGCGTCACCAGGCGCTTCGGTGCCGTGACGGCCCTGGATGCTCTGTCGCTGGAGATCGGCGCGGGCGAGTTCTTCGCCCTGCTCGGTGGCTCGGGCTCCGGGAAATCCACGCTGCTGCGTGTCGTCGCGGGATTCGAGAATCCGGACGCGGGGCGCGTCCTGCTGCGCGGCGCGGACATCACGCGCCTGCCGCCGCCGGCGCGTGACGTGGCGATGATGTTTCAATCCTATGCGCTGTTTCCGCACCTGAGCGTCGTCGACAATATCG
>JAQGHZ010000536.1 GCA_028291485.1 Rubritepida sp.
GCCGGGACTTCCAGGCACGGCGCATGAAGGCCCGCTATAGGCGCGGCAAGGACAATCTGCTGGTCCACACGCTGAACGGCTCGGGCGTGGCCGTGGGCCGCGCGCTCATCGCCGTGATGGAGACGCATCAGCAGGAGGATGGCAGCATCCTGATCCCCGAGGTGCTGCTTCCCTGGATGCGGATGGATCGGATCCCGGCGGCGGGGTAACCCCCGCCCTCAGTGGTAGCCGATGTCCGCGCGGACCTTTCCGCGGAAGACCCAGTAGGACCAGCCCGTGTAGACCAGGATCACGGGCAGCAGGAACAGCGTGCCGACCAGCAGGAAGGCCTGCGTCGACGGCGAGGAGGCCGCGTCCCAGAAGCTGTAGTGGTGCGGCACGATCATCGGCCAGAGGCTGATCGTGATGCCCGTATAGGACAGCACGAAGAGGCCGATCGCGCAGACGAACGGCCCGCCATGCGAGCCGCTGTCCAGCAGTCGCCAGAGCGAGATCGTGATCACCGCCGTCGCGATCGGCACCGGCGAGAAGACCAGGATTCCCGGCCAGGTGAACCAGCGCGCCGCGATCTGCGGATCGATCAGCGGCGTCCAGACGCTCACGATGCCGATCCCGATCAGCACCGCCACGAGACAGACCCGGGCGCTGCGCCGCGCGCGGGCCTGGATCGCGCCCTCGGTCTTGAGGATCAGCCAGCCGGCGCCGAGCAGCCCATAGCCGAAGACGAGCGCGAGGCCGGTCAGCATCGAGAAGGGCGTGATGAAGTCGAAGGAGGAGCCGGTGAAGTGCCGCCCCTCGACCTGGAACCCCTCGATGAATGCGCCGAGCATCACGCCCTGGCAGAAGGCCGCGAGGCCCGAGCCGTAGCAGAAGCCGTGGTCCCAGAAGGACTTGTGCTCGGCGTCGCGGAAGCGGAACTCGAAGGCGACGCCGCGGAAGACGAGCGACAGCAGCATCACCAGGATCGGGAAGTAGAGCGCTGGGATGATGATGGCGAAGGCCAGCGGGAAGGCCGCCAGCAAAGCGAGGCCTCCCAGCACCAGCCAGGTCTCGTTGCCGTCCCAGATGGGCGCGATGGAGCTCATCACGGTGTTGCGCGAGGCGAGGTCCGGCTCGAAGCCGTAGAGAATGCCGACGCCGAGGTCGAAGCCGTCCAGCAACACGTAGAAGAAGATTCCGGCCGCCAGAATCAGCGTCCAGACCGGCACGAAGCTCAGCGCGGTCATGGCGTTCCTCCCTCGGGCTGCAGCTGCACGGTCGTGGGCCTGCTGGGGCGTCCGGCCTCCACGGGCGAAGTCTCCTCCGGCGGTGCGTCGAGGCCCTTGCGGATCATCCGCGCCATCACCCAGAAGCCGGCCGGGAAGATGATCAGGTAGACGATCATGTAGCCCAGCAGCGAGATCAGCACGTCCGAGCCGGTCAGCGAGGGCGAGACGGAATCGGCTGTCCGCAGGTGCCCATAGACCGTCCAGGGCTGCCTTCCCACCTCGGTCGTGGTCCAGCCCGCGAGCACGGCGACGAAGCCGGCCGGCCCCATCACGAGGCAGCAGCGCAGGAACCAGGGGCTGTCGAAGAGCTGCCTGCGCCAGCGCAGCAGCCAGCTCACCGCGACCAGGCAGAGCATGAGCGTGCCGATGCCGACCATGATGCGGAAGGCGAAGAAGGGGATCGCGACCGGCGGGAGGTCCTCGGGCGGGAAATCCGTGAGCCCGCGGATGGTGCCGTCCAGGCTGTGGGTCAGGATCAGGCTGCCGAGCAGCGGGACCTCGATCTGGTAGCGGTTCGTGGCGTTCGCCTGGTCCGGCAGCGCGAAGAGGATGAGCGGCACGCGCGATCCCGTCTCCCAATGCCCCTCCATGGCGGCGAGCTTGGCCGGTTGGTGCTCCAGCGTGTTCAGCCCGTGCTGGTCGCCGATCAGGATCTGCAGCGGCACCAGCACGGTGAGCAGCCAGAGCGTCATGGAGAGCATGACGCGGCCCTCGGCCACGTGGCGCCCCTGGCGGATCAGCCAGGCGGCGACGCCGACCACCACGAAGCCGGTCGTGACGTAGAAGCCCGTCACCGTATGGGCGAGGCGGAAGGGGAAGGAGGGGTTGAAGACGACCTGCATCCAGTCGGTCGGGAAGAAGCGCCCGTCGATGATCTCGAAGCCCGCCGGCGTCTGCATCCAGCTGTTGGCCGCAAGGATCCAGAAGGAGGAGAGCAGCGTGCCGAAGGCCACCATGCAGGCCGCGACGAAATGCGCCCAGGGCGGCACGAGCTTGCGGCCGAAGAGCAGCACGCCGAGAAAGGCGGCCTCCAGGAAGAAGGCGGTTAGCCCCTCATAGGCGAAGAGGGGGCCGAGGACGTTGCCGGCGGTGTCGGCGTAGCGGCTCCAGTTCGTGCCGAACTGGAAGGGCATGATGACGCCGGAGACGACGCCGACACCGAAGGCGACCGAGAAGATCCGGATCCAGAAGGTCGAGATCCGGAAGTAGACCTCCTTCTTCGTGACGAGGTGCATGCCTTCCAGGATCGCGATGTAGGAGGCCATGCCGACCGTGAAGGCCGGCATCAGGATGTGCCAGGCGATCAACCAGGCGAACTGGAAGCGGGAGAGGAGGACGGGGTCCAGTTCCATGAGACATGATCCTGTGAAACGGGCCAGTCCGACGTCCGGCCTCTTGGGCGTTGCGAAGCAGGCTAGCACGCCATGGCAGCGCGCCGCGCGCTTCATGGATTGTCGGTTCATGCTTTCCGAAGGGGCACCGGCTGCCGATGGCGCCCCGTTGCCGGCCCTGTGGAGTCGCGCTTGCGCGAAACGCCCCAAGCTGGTGAGGATCGGGGCATGACGCTTCTTGACGATATTGCCGAATGGAGCTTCGCGGCCTTCGCGCTACTCCTCCTGCTCACCCAGCTTCTCGCGAAGGAGCTGGGCTTCCTGTACGGCCGCCATCGCGCCAAGGAGGGCCAAGACCAAGCCGAAGGCGCCGGCCTGGTCGTGGCCGGAATGCTGGGGCTGCTGGGTTTCGTGCTGGCCCTCACCCTCTCCTTCGCCAATAACCGCTTCGACGAGCGGAGGTCCGGTACGCTGGCGGAGGCCAATGCCATCGGCACCGCCTGGCTGCGCGCCGAGGCGATCGGCCATCCGCGCGGCGCGGAGATCGCGCGCCTTCTCGTGGACTATACGAAGGTCCGGGCCGATTTCGTCCGTGCCGGGCGCGACACGGCGGTGCTCGATGACCTCAACCGGCGCAGCTCCGCGATGCAGAACGAGATCTGGGGCCATGTGGCTGCGCTGGTCCGCGAACGGCCCGACCCGGTCGCCACCTCGCTGATGTCCTCCGTCAACGAGACCTTCGACGCCAGCACGGCCGAGCGCTTCGCCTATGCCTTCACCCTGCCGCCCCAGCTCCTCTGGCTGCTGCTAACGATGGTGATGCTGGGGATGGCGGCGCTCGGCCTCCAGCTCGGATTGCGCGGGCGCCCCCTGCGGCTCGTGTCCACGCTGCTGACGGTGATGTGGACGCTCGTGGTCATGGACATCCTGGACCTCAGCGCCGCCCGCATGGGGAACCTGCGGACCAGCGCCGCGGTCTATGACTGGACGCTCCAGGGCTTCAGCGGCGCCATCCGCATCCCGCCGGCGCCCTGATGGCCGCCTGAAGCCGCCAAGGGGGGCCGGCTGACTTCCCCGCCGGGCGTGCCTAGGATGTTCAGAAATGAAGCGGAACGTCCTGTGAGCACCCATCAGACCGCGCTGAAAGCCCCCGCCGCGCAAGTGGCGGCCCCCTTAGCCCAGGCCAACGGCACGACCTTCGCGGTGATCCTGTCGCTCAGCTTCTGTCACCTGCTGAACGACATGATGCAGTCGCTGGTGCCGGCGATCTATCCGATCCTCAAGGAGTCCTACGGGCTGGACTTCGCGCAGGTCGGGCTGATCACGCTGGCCTTCCAGTTCACGGCCTCGCTGCTCCAGCCGGTGGTCGGCATCTACACCGACCGCCGGCCGATGCCCTATTCGCTGCCGGTCGGCATGAGCTCGACACTGATCGGGCTGCTGCTGATGGCGCATGCGCATTCCTATCCGGTCATCCTGCTGGCGGCGGCGCTGATCGGCGTGGGCTCGTCGGTCTTCCATCCGGAGGCGTCGCGCGTGGCGCGGCTGGCCTCGGGCGGGCGCTATGGCCTCGCGCAGTCGCTGTTCCAGGTGGGCGGCAACACCGGCTCGGCGATCGGGCCGCTGCTCGCGGCCTTCGTGGTGGTGCCGCATGGGCAGGAGAGCCTCGTCTGGTTCTCGGCGGCGGCGCTGCTCGGCATGCTGATCCTGGTGCAGGTGGGCAGCTGGTACGCGCGCAACCGCGTGGCCCGGGCCCCGGCCCGCAAGGCGGGCGCGACCTCCGGGCATGGGCTCTCGCGTCAGCGCGTGACGCTCGCGATCCTGGTGCTGGTGGCGCTCCTCTTCTCGAAGAACGTCTACACGGCGAGCCTGAACTCCTTCTTCACCTTCTACCTGATCGGCCGCTTCGAGGTGTCGGTGCAGGCCGCGCAGGTCATCCTCTTCGTCTTCCTCGGCTCGCTGGCGGCGGGCACGGTGATCGGCGGCATCGTCGGCGACCGGGTGGGGCGGCTGCCCATCATCTGGTTCTCGATCCTGGGCGCGCTGCCCTTCACGCTGGCGCTGCCCTTCGCGAACCTGTTCTGGACCGTGATCCTGGCGGTGTTGATCGGGCTGGTCATGTCCTCGGCCTTTTCCGCGATCCTGGTCTATGCACAGGAGCTGCTGCCGGGGCGCGTCGGCCTTGTGGCCGGCGTCTTCTTCGGCTTCTCCTTCGGCCTGGGCGGGCTCGGTGCCGCGGCACTGGTCGAACTCGCGGACCGCACGAGCATCGATACGGTGTATGCCGTCTGCGCCTTCCTGCCGCTGCTGGGGCTGCTCACGGTGTTCCTGCCGAAACTGTCCGAGCGGTAATCGCCGGACGGCGCAACCCGACGGAGGATCCCATGGCGACTGTCACCTTGTGGAGCGATGCGCAGGTCGAGGCCGACCCGCGCATCAAGGACGTGTTCGACGATATCCGGGCCACGCGGAAATCCGACTTCGTCAACAATTTCTGGCGTGCGCTCGCGAACCAGCCAGCGGTGCAGGAACGGCGCTGGGCCTCGCTCATGGAGGTCATGTTCGCGACGGGCGCGCTCGATCCGCTGACCCGGGAACTGGTCTATATCGCGGTCTCGATCGCGAACGGGTGCAGCTACTGCGTCCATTCCCACACGGCGGCGGCCCGGGCGAAGGGGATGAGCGACGCGCAGTATGGTGACCTCCTGTCCGTGGTTGCGATGGCCTCGCAGACCAATGCGCTGGCCACGGCGCTGCAGGTCCCCGTCGATCAGGCTTTCAGTGCCAGCTGAGGCGACGGGTTTCGCGACAGTCATCGGCCGGGCCGGAGGCGGTCGAAGGCGCGTCGTTATTTTCGGCCGTGAATAACGAAGAGAGCGAGCGCCTGCACCTGTCGCCGATTTGATTGTTCGGGGCCGTCCTCCTTTGATAGGGTCGGAAACAAGGCCTCGGCATCCAACCGGGCGTCCGCGCCGCCAGGGCGCTCTCAGGGACAGGAGGGACGGAATGACGAAGCTCAACGTCAACGGACAGGTCGTCGAGGTCCAGGCCGAGGACGACACGCCGCTGCTCTGGGCGCTCCGCGAGCAGCTCGGCCTCACCGGCACGAAATACGGCTGCGGTATCGCGCAATGCGGCGCCTGCACCGTGCATGTTGACGGCGCCGCCATGCGCGCCTGCTCCATGCCCGTCTCGGCCTTCGACGAGACGCGGAAGATCGTCACCATCGAGGGCCTCTCGCCCGACAGCAGCCATCCCATCCAGCAGGCCTGGCTCGCGCTCGACGTGCCGCAGTGCGGCTTCTGCCAGCCCGGAATGATCATGGCCGCCGCGGCCCTGCTCGCCGCGACGCCGCGCCCGACCGAGGCGCAGATCCGCGAGGAGGTCACGAACATCTGCCGCTGCGGCACCTTCAACCGGGTCATCGCGGGCATCCAGCGCGCGGCCGGCCCGGCCACGGCCGGTTGAGGAGGAAGCCATGAACGCCATCAGCCGGCCCAGCCGCCGCAACCTCCTCGCCAGCGCCTCCGCGGCGCTCGGCGCCTTCACCCTCGGCTTCCGCATCCCGCTGCCATCAGAGGCCGCGGCCCAGACGGCTGCCTCGGGGCCGGCGGCCGCGCCTGCCACGCCCGAGGTCAATGCCTGGGTCGTGGTGAAGCCCGACGACACCGTCGTGATCCGCATCGCCCGCTCCGAGATGGGGCAGGGGACGCTGACCGGTCTCGCCCAGCTCGTCGCCGAGGAGTTGGAATGCGACTGGGCCAAGGTCACCACCGAATACCCGACGCCGGGCCAGAACCTCGCGCGCGGCCGGGTCTGGGGGAACATGTCGACCGGCGGCAGCCGCGGCATCCGCGAGAGCAACGAGTACGTCCGCAAGGGCGGCGCGGCCGCGCGCATGATGCTCGTGCAGGCGGCGGCGAATGAATGGGCCGTGCCGGTCGGCGAATGCCAGGCGGCGGCGAGCGTCATCACCCACATGCCGAGCGGCCGCACCACCACCTTCGGCCGCGTGGCCGAGGCCGCAGGCCGCCTGCCGGTGCCGACCGAGGTGCCGCTGAAGGATCCCGCCAACTGGAAGCTGGCAGGCCGGCCGGTCATGCGCCTGGACACGGCGGCCAAGCTCAACGGCAGCCAGGTCTACGGCATGGACCTGAAGCTGCCCGGGATGCTGAACGCCGCCATCCATGCCTGCCCGGTCTTCGGCGGCAAGGTGCGCAGCGTGGATTCCGCCGCCGCCGAGCGCATGCCCGGCGTGAAGCGCGTGCTGCGCGTGGGCGACTACGCGGTCGCCGTCGTCGCCGACACCTGGTGGCGCGCCAGGAGCGCGTTCGAGGCGCTGCCCGTCGTGTGGGACGAAGGCCCGAACGCCACGCAGTCGAGCGCCCGCATCGCGGCCTTTCTCGCCGAGGGCCTCGATGCAGAGGGCGCTTTCGCGGATCGCGACGAAGGCGATGCCAAGGCTGCGATCGCCGGCGCCGCGCGCCGCATCGAGGCGGTATACGCCACGCCGTACCTCGCCCACGCGACGATGGAGCCGATGAACTGCACCGCGCGCATCTCCGCCGATCGCGGCGAGGCCTGGGTGCCGACGCAGAACGCCGAGGCCGCGCATGCCGCGCTCTCCGAGACCTCGGGCCTGCCGCTGGCGCAATGCGAGGTCTACCGCCACGACCCCGGCGGCGGCTTCG
>JAQGHZ010000577.1 GCA_028291485.1 Rubritepida sp.
CCGCGATCGACGGGGCGCGTGCCGGTGCCGGCCCCGCTGCGCACGGCGCCCGACGTCTCCGGCGGGCTGCCGGTGGCCGGCGCGCTCCTCCGCGACTTCAATGCACCGGGCGAGGGCGGTCCTTCGCGCGGCCTCACCTTCGCGGCACAACCCGGCGCGCGCGTGACCGCGCCCTGCAGCGGCAACGTCGCCTTCGCCGCGCCCTTCCGCAGCTACGGCCGGATGGTGATCCTGGATTGCGGCGGCGGGCAGCACCTGGTGCTGGCGGGGATGGACCGGCTCGATGTCGCGGGCGGGCAGCGCGTGCGGTCGGGCGAGCCGGTGGGGGTGCTGCCCGCCTCGCCGCGGCCGACTCTTTATATGGAGCTGCGGCGGCGCGGCGAGGCGGTGGATCCGCGGCCCTGGCTCCGGGCCGGCGCTTGACGGAATGCTCTGGGCGGGCCTTCCTCGGCGCCGTATTTCGGAGAAGACGCTATGCCGCAGCCCGCTTACCCCGCCGCCGTGAACGGCCTCACCCTCGCGCAGGCGGAGGTCATCGCCGATGCGGCGCTGGCCAAGGGCAAGACGCTGGGGCTGCTGCCGCTCTGCGTGCAGGTGCTCGATGCCGGCGGCCATGTGAAGGTGACGAAGCGCGAGGACGGCGCGAGCCTGGCGCGCCCCGAGATTGCGATGGGCAAGGCCTATGGCGCGCTGGCGATGGGCTTCGGCACGCGCGAGCTCGCGCGGCGCGCGCAGGCGATGTCGGGCTTCACGAATGCGCTCTCGGACCTGTTGGGCGGCAAGGCCGTGCCGGCGCAAGGCGGCGTGCTGATCCGCGACGCGAACAACATCCTGCTGGGTTCCGTGGGGATCTCGGGCGACGCTTCGGCGAAGGACGAGGAGTGCTGCATTGCGGGCATCGAGGCGGCCGGGCTGTCGCCGGATACGGGTGATCCGGCTTAATTCACGCCCTCAGACGCCGGGCGGCGGCTCCGCCGCCTTGGCTTCGCCGCGCCACTGTTGCGCGAGCTGAACTGTGGAGTGGGCGGCACCGGCCGCGTTGCGGCCGGATTCCGGGAAGTCCCGATTGCCTTCTTCGTGCTCACTGGCTTGCCCAGAGTATCCTATGCATCCAGGCCACATCCGGCAGCTCGAAGCTGTAGTCCGGATGCGCCGGATTGAGGCTCGCCAGCTCGATCCGCTTGGCGCTCTGGCGCTTCAGCTCCTTCGCCATCACCTCGCCGAGCCGCGTGCGGACCACCACGCGGTCGCCGCGCCGGATGGGGGCGGCGGGCGAGACGATCACCGCGTCGCCGTCGCGGAACACCGGCTCCATCGAATCCCCTGAGATCTCCAGCGCATAGGCATTGGGGTCGCTGATCTCCGGCAGGCTGATCTCGTCCCAGCTGCCGCCGACGGGAAAGCCGCCATCGTCGAAGAACCCTTCGCTGCCCGCCTGCGCCAGGCCGATCAGCGGGATGCGCCGGGAGGGGCGAGGCCCGCGCGACAGGCTCGGCAGCGCCGCCTGACCTGACACCAGTGCGGCAAAGGCCTCGATCCCCGCGCCGGTCGCGGCCAGCACCTTGGCCACGCTCTCGGTCGAGGGCCATCGCGCGCGGCCGTCCGGCCCGATCCGCTTGGACGGGTTGAAGGCCGTCGGATCCAGCCCGGCGCGCTTGGCCAGGCCAGAGGCGGAGAGCCCGTTCTCGGCGGCCAGCGAATCGATCGCGCGCCAAATGTCATCGTGTCGCATGAGGATAGGACCATCATAGGTGTTGGGTCATCGTGCAATAGGAAAATGTTGCTTGTGGCGCTTGCAACTTTCGTGGGCCGGGGGGTATGTTCTCTAAATGTTCTCATCTGTTCTCGCCTGAAGGAACCGAGTGTCCATGTCCTCTGCCCCCCGTCCCAACCACTCCCGCATCCTCGCCAGCATGGCGAAGACCGAACCCTTCACCTCTGCCGAGGAGGCTTGGTTCTGGACCATGTCCGCCCTCGTCGCCCGCCGCGAGGGCGCACGCATCGCCGCCGGCAAGGGCACCACCCAGCGCCCCTGCGAGCCCGACGACGTGATCAAGTGCCTCGACCGGCTCTACCGCCAGCGCCGCATCGAACTCGCCCACGCGCGCATCATGCGGATCTGGGGCGAGCGCGGCACCGCCCCCAGCGCGCACCACGCGCAGGAGCGCGGCGATTTCCGACTTTGGCGCGAGGCGATGAATCGCCTGGAATGGCCGTTGCGGGTGAAGGGCATCGTCGCCGGTGCGCCGCGTATCGAGCCGGAAGGCGCTGAAATCCTTCCGTTTCCCGGGGGTCGCGCATGACGGCGGTGGCCCCCGTCGCACGCCCCGCCCATCGCCGGCACCTCTCCGGGCAAAGCGCCTGGATCGTGTTCGGCGGACGCGCGGATCATCTCTGGCAGCGCCTGCTGCGGCGCGGCTTTCGGCATTGCTTCGCGGCCATCGAGGACTCGTGCGGCTGGACCGTGCTGGACCCGCTGACCGGACGCCTGCTGGTCGCGCGGCTCGAGGTCCCGGCGGGTTTCGACCTGCCGGGCTTCTACCGCCGCGCGGGGCTGTTGCCGATCGGTCCTTTCCCTTTGGAGGAGCCGGAACTGGGCCGCGGGCTGCGTGGCGCGCCGTTCAGCTGCGTGGCCGTCTGCCGGGCCGTGCTGGGGCCGCACGCCCCCTTTGCCATGACGCCGCATGGGCTTTTTCGTGCCCTGGGGGGTCTCACGAATCTAGGAAAAAAAACTTGACTTCTCCCATCGTCCCCACCTAAAACACTCAGGCCAAGGGGCGAATTGCGTCCCGAGGCTCTCCTCTCCCGACCGACTGGCTCCCAAAAGGCCCGGTTCCCTCCAGGAACCGGGCCTTTTGCGTGTGGGCCTGCCGCGCTTCGCCGGATTGATGTCCGGCGGAGCGCGTTTTTGTTCGGCATGCCGGTCGGGACGGGGAGCCCATTCCCAGGATTTCCCGAAGGAGTTGCCGCGCATGGCAGGCCTGTTCCGCGTCCCGAAGCCGGTGGTCGTCCCGCCGCCCGCGCCGCCGCCGACGCCGACCGAGACCGCTGCCGCCACCACCGCCAGCCATGATGCGGAAGCCGAGACGGCCCGGATCGAGAGCCGCGGCCGCGCCCGTGGCGGCATCGCGGGGACGGTCGCGACCTCGGCCCGCGGCGTGCGGACGACGGCGCCTTTCGCGACCGCCCGCAAATCTCTGCTCGGGGAGTGACGCGCATGACCCCGCAGCAGATCGTCCTCCGCCACGACCGTGCCGTCGCACGCCGCCGCCCCCATGAATCGACCTGGGCCGACGCCTATGCCCATGTCCTGCCCTCGCCGAGCGAGGCGCCCGGCCTCTACGACGCCACCGCCGCCGACGCCGCCGAGCAGCTCGCCGCCTCGCTGCTGGCCGAGCTGACGCCGCCCTGGTCGCGCTGGTTCGGCCTGGCGCCCGCGCGCGCCATCGCCGACACCGAGGAGGGCCAGGCCGCCGCCTTCGCGCTGGAGGGCGCCGCCGACATCCTGCAGTCGCAGCTCGACCGCTCCAACTTCGCCGTCGAGATGCACCAGGCCTTTCTCGACCTCGTCATCACCGGGACGGGCATCATGCTCGTCGAGGAGGCGCCGCCCGGCGAGGTATCCGCCCTGCGGTTCTCCGCGGTGCCCGTCCGCACGGCCATCCTGGAGGAGGGGATGACGGGCCGGCTCGATGCCGTCTTCCGCGAGGCGCGGCTGACCACCGCCGAGGTGCTGCGCCGCTTCCCCTTCGCCGAGCTGCCGCCGGCCATGCTCCGCGAGGCCGAGACGGAGGCCGAGGCGATGGACCCGCCGAAGCACCGCCTCATCGAGGCGGTCTGGCCCGACGGCTCCGGCCACCGCTACGCCGCCGTGCTCGACGCCGCTTCGCTGAAGGAGCCCCTCTTCGTGGCCCAGGGCCGCTTCGCCGACGGGCCCTTCGTCGCCTTTCGCTGGCTGAAGGCGCCGGGCGAGGTCTATGGCCGCGGCCCCGTGATCAAGGCGCTGCCCGATATCCGCACCGCCAACCGTGTCGTCGAGCTGGTGCTGAAGAACGCCTCCATCGCGGTGACCGGCATCTGGCAGGCCGAGGATGATGGCGTGCTGAACCCGGCCACGGTGCAGCTCGTGCCGGGCGCCATCATCCCGAAGGCGCCGGGCAGCTCGGGCCTCACGCCGCTCGCGGCTCCCGGCAATTTCGACGTCTCGCAACTCGTGCTGAACGACCTGCGCGCGCGGATCCGCTCCGCGCTGCTGGTCGACCGGCTCGGCACGCCGAAGGATGCCCGGATGACCGCGACCGAGGTGCTGGAGCGCAGCGCCGAGACGGCGCGACTGCTCGGCGCCACCTATGGGCGGCTGCAGTCGGAGCTGCTGACGCCGCTGGTCGCGCGCAGCCTCGCGATCCTCGCGCGGCGCGGCGAGATCCCGCCCGTGCTGCTCGACCATGGCCGCGTGGCGCTGCGCTACGAGAGCCCGCTCGCCCGCGTGCAGGGCCGTGCCGACGCGGCCAACACGCTGCTCTTCCTCGAGGCCGTCGCGAAGATGGGCGAGGCTGCCGCCTCGCAGGTCGATGCGCCGGCGGCGGCGCGCTGGCTTGCCCGCACGCTTGGCGCGCCCGCCGAAATCCTTGTCCCCGTTTCCAGCCCGGAGTGATGCCCCAGATGCCCGACAACCTGCTGCAGACCGCGCCCGAGGGCGCCGCGACCTCCACCCGTCCGTCCGACGTCCCCGAGAAGTTCTGGGATGCCGAGAACAGCACGCTGCGCGTGGACGCACTGCTGAAGAGCTACCGTGAGCTGGAGCGTCGCATGTCGCAGCGCCTGGCGCCGCCGACCGACGCCTCGGACGACGAGGAGCGCCGGCGCTGGCGCGAGATGATGAACATCCCCGACAGCCCCGAGGGCTACGAGATCGAGGCGAAGCATGAGCTCTGCGGCCCGGATCCGGAGATCAACGCGCGGCTGCACGAGGCCGGCTTCTCCTGCGAGCAGGTGCAGCTCGTCTACAACCTCGCCTCCGAGCGCCTGCTGCCGCTGATCGCCGAGGCGGCGCAGCAGTTCGAGGCCGATCGCCAGGCGGAAAACCTCCGCGCGCATTTCGGTGGCGACGAGCGCTTCCGCCGCGTGGCCGCGCAGATCTCCGCCTGGGGCCGCGCGAACCTGCCGCCCGCCGTCTTCGAGGCGCTGGCGACCACTTCGGAGGGCGTTCTCGCGCTCGAACGCATGATGCAGGGCGGCGAGCCGAGCCTGGCGCGTGACGCCGCGCCGCCAACCGCGATGGACGAGGGCGAGCTGCGCCGGATGATGCGCGACCCGCGCTACTGGCGTCAGCGCGAGCCGGAGTTCGTGAAGCGCGTGACGGAAGGCTTCCGCAAGCTCGTCAACGGGTAGCGCGGAGCTGGGAGGCCAATTCTCGCCTCAGGCTGAAGAAGCCTGAAGCGATCGGACTTTGCTATCCGAGGCCGATTCACGCTCCAGGCTGAAGAAGCATGAAGCGATAGGACTTCGTTATCCGAGGCCGATTCACGCTCCAGGCCGAAGAGGCCTGAAGCGATCGGACTTCGTGATCCAGGGCGAAGGCGCGCGCCGCCGGACGGCAGTCCCCGAGCGGGGACCGATCCCCGTCGGGCTCTCGCGCGCCCGCCCTGCCAGGCCGCCGGTTCCTCTCCTCCCCGGGAACTGGCGGCCCGCGCCCGTCGCTGCAGCCTGGGCCATCCCCATGGGCGCGCGGCGGGCGCGCACCCCTTTCGCCCGCGCAAAACCCGACTTCCGGGCGCGTGGGCGCCGGCGCGATGCCGCGGCCCCATGCTGGCCAACCGCCCATCGCGCCTTTCCCCGAAAACCCTTCTGGAGAACGACAGATGTCCGGTTCCATCGATCAGGCTTTCGTCAAGCAGTACCAGGCCGAGGTTCACCTCGCCTATCAGCGCCAGGGCTCCAAGCTGCGCCCGACCGTGCGCAGCAAGTCCGACATCAAGGGCGCCAGCACCGTCTTCCAGCGCGTCGGCCGCGGCACCGCGACCTCGAAGTCGCGCAACGGCGTGGTGCCGGTGATGAACCTCGAATACTCCGCGGTGGAGTGCTTCCTCGCCGACCATTACGCCGGCGACTGGATCGACAAGCTCGACGAGCTCAAGACCAATGCCGACGAGCTCGCTGTGCTGGCCGCTTCCGGCGCCTATGCGCTCGGCCGCAAGACGGACGAGATGATCCTCTCGGCCCTCGACCTCGGCACGCGCGAGGCGGTGGGCACGCAGTCCGGCCAGACCGACAATGACGGCCTGACGCGCGCCAAGGTGCTGCTCGCCTTCGAGATGCTGGGCGCGATGGAGGTGCCCGATGACGGCCAGCGCTACGCCGTCGTCGGCTGGAAGCAGTGGAGCGAGCTGCTGACCCTGCAGGAGTTCTCGAACGCCCAGTATATCGGCCCCGACGAGATGCCGTGGAAGGGCACGCAGGCGAAGAAGTGGCTGGGCGCGACCTGGATCCCGCATACGGGCCTCACGCTCACCGGCACGATCCGCAGCTGCTACTTCTACCACAAGACGGCGATCGGCCATGGCGTCGGCGCCGAGATCTCGACCGACGTGACCTGGCACGGCGACCGTGCGGCGCATTTCGTCAACAGCATGATGAGCCAGGGTGCGTGTCTGGTTGATGACGCCGGCGTGGTTCGGATGCGCTGCAAAGAATAAGTGACCGCGGCGCCGGCGTCCCTCAGACGCCGGCGCGCTTCGCGCTTGGCTTCGCCGCGCGACTGTCGCGCCGGCCGTCAGGTCGGTTTGGCGGCGCCG
>JAQGHZ010000630.1 GCA_028291485.1 Rubritepida sp.
GGCGAGGTGCATTACGGCTCGTCCGGACCGGGCAGCATCGGGCATCTCTCGGGCGCGCTCTTCGCGTTGCGCGCGGGGCGGCTCGACATGGTGCACGTGCCCTATCGCGGCACGGGCGCCGTGCTGAACGACATGGTGGCGGGCACCATCGCGCTGACCTTCACGACGGTGACGGCGGCCGCCGGGCTGATCGCATCGGGCCGCATCAAGCTGATCGGCTGGACGATGGAGCAGGTGCCGGCGAACGGCCCACCCGCGCCCACGCCAGCGCAATCCGGCCTGCCGGATTACGAGGCGAGCATCTGGTGGGCCGTGCTGGCGCGGCGCGGGCTTCCAGCACCCCTCGCCGCGCGGCTGCACGCGGCGGTGCAGGAGGCGCTCGGCGAAGGCCGGCTCGCAGCCAACATGGCGCAGGAGGGTGCGGTGCCCTCGCGGCTCTCGCAGGCCGAGAGCGAGCGTTTCATCCAGGCCGACCTCAAGCGCTGGCGCGAGCTGGCCGTCAGCGAAAACATCCGGGTGGAGTGAGCCTATGGGACCGAGATTTTCCGGCAAGATCGTGCTGATCACGGGCGCGGGCTCCGTCGGCCCCGGCTGGGGCAACGGCCGCGCGGCCGCCGTGGGTTTCGCGCGCGAGGGCGCGACCGTCATCGGCGCCGACCGCGATCTCGGCCCCATGGACGAGACGGCCGAGCGCATCGGCGAGTTCGGCGGACACTTCGTCCCCGTCACCTGCAACGTCACCGACGGCGCGGCCGTCGCGGCGATGGTCGCAGAGGTGAAGGAGCGCTTCGGCCGCATCGACGTGCTGTTGAACAATGTCGGCGGCTCGGCGGCCGGCGGTCCCGTCGAGATGGAAGAGGAGGTGTGGGACGTGCAGATCGACACCAACCTCAAGAGCGTCTTCCTCACCTGCAAGCACGTGATCCCGATCATGGAGGCGCAGGGCGGCGGCGCGATCGTGAACATGGCCTCCACCTCCGGCATCCGCTTCACGGGTTCGGCCCAGGTCGCCTATGCGGCGTCGAAGGCGGCGGTGATCCAGTTCTCCAAGGTGGTCGCGGTGCAGTACGCGGCGCGCGGCATCCGCGTGAACACGGTGGTGCCGGGCCAGATGCACACGCCGATGGTGGAGGTGCGCCTCGCCGGCCAGCGCGCGGGCGGCGACGTGGACGCGCTGATCAAGCAGCGGCTCTCGCGCATCCCGATGGGCTGGGCGGGCGACGGGCGCGACACGGCCAATGCGGTGATGTTCCTGGCCTCGGACGAGGCGCGGTTCATCACCGGGACGGAACTGGTGGTGGATGGCGGCATGTCCGTGCGTTGCGGGTGACGATCCTCTCCATATAACGAATCGCGCCGCCGGACTTTTCAACCCGCCCGTTCCACCCCAAGCTGCGATAGCTTCGCAGCGGAGGGATTAACGCATGACCCATCGACGCCTCGACGGCCGCGTCGCCATCGTCACCGGCGCCGGATCGGTCGGGCCCGGATGGGGCAATGGCCGCGCCACCGCCGTGCTCTTCGCCCGCGAGGGCGCCACCGTCATCGTCACCGATCGCGATCTGGCCGCCGCCGAGGACACCGCGCGCCTCATCCGCGAGGAGGGTGGCACCTGCCTCGTCGCCGAGCTCGACGTGCTGGACCTCCCTGCCACCGAGGCGCTGGCCGCGCGCTGCGAGCGGAGCTACGGCGGCATCGACATCCTGCACTGCAACGTCGGCCAGGGCCTGCGCGGCGGGCCGCTGGAGATGAGCGTGGAGCAGTTCCGCGCGCAGCTCGACATCAACGTCACCTCCGTCTTCATCGGCTGCAAGGCCGTGCTGCCGGCGATGCTCCGCCGCGGCAAGGGCGTCATCAACGCGGTGGGCTCCATCGGCGGGCTGCGGCATCTCGGGCATGACCATGTCGGCTATTCCGCCGGCAAGGCGGCGCTGGTGCAGTTCACGCGGCAGATCGCGGCGCAGTACGGCCGCCAGGGCATCCGCGCCAACACCATCATCCCCGGCATGATCGACACGCCGCTGCTGCAGGAGCGCGTGGTGAAGTCCGGCCATCGCGGCGACCTCGCGGCCCTGCAGGAGGAGGCGCGCCAGCGCGTGCCGCTCGGCCATCGCGGCACCGCCTGGGATGTCGCCCACGCCGCGCTCTACCTGGCATCCGACGATGCGCGCTACGTCACGGGAACCGAGCTGCTGGTCGACGGCGGCTTCATGACCCGAACCGTCTGATCGAGAGAAGACCCATGTCCAAGCCCCGCCTGCTGCTCATCCATGCCTTCAGCCTCGCCGAGGGCGCCGCCTATCACGTCCGCCCCTTCTCCGGCGAAAAGGAGAAGGTGCTGATGAACTACGACAAGGTCGCGCACCTGCTCGACACCGTGGAGTGGGACCTGCATCCCGGCGCCCCCTCCACCCACGGCAACTGGCCCGTCGAGACGCGCGAGGAGTTCATGAGCGTCGGGTTCAACCGGCTGAAGATCGTCCGCGAGGCCTGCGAGAGCGGCAAGTACGACGCCATCGCCCTGCTCGGCGGCGGCGATCCCGGCTTCGACGAGGCGCGCGAGATTGGCGTGAAGCACGGCGTCGCCGTCACCGCCTGCGCCCATGCGCAAATGGTCGCCGCCCTCTCCCTCGGGTCGAAATTCTCCATCATCGACATCTCCGAGTCGCACAACATGCAGATGGCGGCCCTCGTCACGCGCTACGGCATGGCCAGCCGATGCGCCTCCATCCGCAACATCGACTACCCCCTGCCCCGCCCGCCCTACACCCACCCGCACACCGTCTCCGGCGAGAAGGACAAGTGGGACAAGGGCGAGGTCTCCGGCATGCTGGAGGAGGCCCTCGCCCATGCCGTCGAGGCCATCGAGGAGGACGGTGCGGAAGTCCTCATCATCGGCTGCTCCGGCGCCTACTGGCTCTGCGAGCCATTGCGCGACCGGCTGGCGGGAATGGGCTGGAAGATCCCGGTGCTGGAAGGCTACCGCTGCGCGATCCAGGCGGCGCGGAACATGGCGGAGCTGAAGGTCACGGCGAGCGCGCTTGCATTCCCGAGTGATAATCCGATCAAGATCCGGCGCAGGAAGCTCGTAGCAACAGACTGAGGGGCTTTGCCCCTCAGACACCCCAGCAGGAAACTCAGTTTCCTGCACCTTCGATCACAGGGAACCGCCATGAAGATCACGCGCCGCGCCATCCTGGGCACCACACTTGCCACGCCCGCCCTTGCGCAGACCGACTGGCCCTCGCGCGTCATCCGCATCATCGTCCCGCGTGCCCCCGGCGGCGGCTCCGACATCACCGCACGCCTGCTGGCGCCCGGCGTCAGCGCGAAGCTCGGCCAGACCATCGTCGTCGAGAACCGCCCCGACGCCACCGCCATCGTCGGCGCCGAGCTCGTCGCGCAGTCGCGCCCCGACGGCTACACCATCTACGTCGCGGACAACTCCTTCTACTTCAACCCGTCCATCCAGCCGCGGCTGCCCTACGACACCCTCCGCGACTTCTCCTGCGTCACCATGCTCGCCGACGCGCCCGTCGTCCTCATGACCAAGGCCGACTTCACCGCGCAGAGCCTGCGCGAGCTGATTGACCTGGCGAAAGCGGATCCTGGAAAGCTCGCCTTCGCCTCCGGCGGCATCGGCGCC
>JAQGHZ010000640.1 GCA_028291485.1 Rubritepida sp.
TCTCGGCCGAGAGCATCACCGCATCCGCGCCGTCGAAGACCGCCGTGGCGACGTCCGAGGCCTCGGCGCGGGTGGGGGAGGGCGAGGTGATCATGCTTTCCAGCATCTGCGTCGCCACCACCACGGGCAGGCCGAGCTTGCGGGCGGCGCGGACGATGCGCTTCTGGACGAGCGGCACCTCCTCGGGCGGCATCTCCACGCCGAGATCGCCGCGGGCGACCATGACGCAGTCGGTCAGCGCCAGGATGCCGTCGAGATTCTCGACCGCCTGGGGCTTCTCCAACTTCACCATGACCCAGGCGCGGCCGGCGCAGATGGCCTTGGCCTCGGCCACGTCCTCGGGCCGCTGCACGAAGGAGAGGCCGATATATTCGACGCCCAGCGGCAGGACGAAGTCCAGATCCGCGCGATCCTTGGCGGTGAGGGCCGGGATGGGCAGCGCCACGTCGGGCACGTTCACGCCCTTGCGATCGGAGAGGGCCCCGCCGACCACGACCTCCGTCTCCAGGTGGTCGTTCTCCACCTGGCGGACCACGCGCAGCCGCAGCTTGCCGTCGTCGAGCAGCAGGGTCGTGCCGATGCGGGCGGCGTTGATGATCTCGGGATGCGGGAGCTGGACGCGCTTCACGTCGCCGGGCGTGGGGTTGAGGTCGAGGCGGAAGCGGCTGCCGGTGGCGAGTTGGACCCGCCCGGCGCCGAACTTCCCGACCCGCAGCTTGGGGCCCTGCACGTCGGCGAGGATGCCGATGGGGCGGCCGGTCTTGCGCTCCACCTCGCGGATGATGGCGATGCGGGCCGCGTGGTCCTCGTGGCTGCCATGGGAGAAGTTGAGGCGGAAGACGTCGGCGCCCTGGCGGAAGAGCTTCTCGATCATCTCCAGCGAGGAGCTGGCCGGGCCGAGAGTGGCAATGATCTTGGTGCGGCGGTGCCGGCGCATCGGGATGCGCGGGCGGACCGAGCCCTCCGGAATGCGAGGGGCGGGCGGCGGCGCGCCGGGCGACCGGAGCGATTCGGCCTCGATGCCGAAGAGCTCTGCCACGTCGTCGACCCGGTCGGCGGGGACGCGCTTCCACTGGCTGACGGCAGCCGTGGAGATGTTGAGGGCGGAGGCGATGCGGGTGACCGCTCCGCGGCGGGCGAGGATATCCTCGAGGACGGGATCGCGCATGCCGTTAAGTTATCATTCGTAAGCCTTTTGGCAAGCGAAACTTCCGTTATCTTCCGGTTGCTAAGTTAAGTAACCAGAAGGATGCGGACGTCATTGACGTTGGTGAGGGTCGGTCCGGTCTTGATCAGGCTGCCGGCGGCCTCGAAGACCTCGTAGCTCCGGTGCTCGGCCAGGGCCGTGCGCGGATCGAGGCCAGCCTTCCGCGCGGCTTCCAGCGTCCCGGGCCCGGCGATGGCGCCGGCCGCATCGGATTTCCCGTCGATTCCATCCGTATCGGCGCAGAGCGCCCAGGTGCCGGGCGCCCCGTTCAGCGCCAGTGCCATCCCCAGCAGGCATTCCGTGCCGCGTCCGCCGGCGCCCTGGGTGCCGGGCGCCATCGTCACGGTGGTCTCGCCCCCCGAGAGCAACACGCAGGGCGCGCCGAGCGGCAGCCCGTGCGCGGCGGCGCTGCGGGCGATGCCGGCCAGCGCCTGGCCGACCGTGCGGGCCTCGCCTTCCAGCGCATCGCCGAGGATGAGGGGGGCGAGGCCCATGCCCTGGGCTGCCTCGGCCATCGCCTGCAGCGCCATCAGCGGCGTGGCGATCATGCGCAGCTCATGGCCGGCGAGACGCGGGTCGCCGGGCTTGGGCGTTTCGTCGCGACCCTCGGCGAGGTCGCGCATCGCCGCCTCGGGCAGGGGCATGCGGTAATGCGCGACCAGGGCGCGGGCCTCGGCGAAGGTCGAGGGATCGGCGACCGTGGGGCCGGAGGCGATGACCTCCGGGTCGTCGCCCGGCACGTCGGAGATGGCCAGCGTCAACACCCGCGCCGGCCCCGCGGCCAGAGCCAGCCGCCCGCCGGAGAAGGCGGAAAGGTGCTTGCGGATGCAGTTCATCTCATGGATGGGCGCGCCGGACTCCAGCAGCGCCTGGTTCACGGCGATGAGCTCCTCGAGGGTCAGCCCCTCGGCCGGCAATGTGGAGAGCGAGGAGCCGCCACCGGAGATCAGCGCCAGCACAAGGTCGTCCGGCGTCAGGCCCCGGACGGCCGAAAGAATCTCGGCCGCCGCCGCTGCGCCCGAGGCGTCGGGCCGGGGATGGGCGCCGAAGCGCAGCGCGATGCGGCGATGGGCCGGCGGTTCCGGCAGGTCCGCGCCGTGTGGGGCGATGACCAAGCCGGTCAGCGGCACATCCGGCCAGGCGCGCTCCACGGCCAGCGCCATCTTGGCCGCCGCCTTGCCGGCGCCGACCACGACCACGCGGCCCTTCCTCGGCGGCTCGGGCAGATGCGCGGCCAGCACGGTCAGCGGATCCGCCGCACGGACGCCGGCCTCGAACAAGGCGCGCAGGGCCGATACCGCCCGTGTCTCGGTCCAGTCTGACGTCATTCCACCCTCGTTGTCCGCCGCGCATCATGGCCTCGGGCGCAGGGGGCGCGCAATTCGGGCACCCCATCTTCTGGCGGTGCGGCAATCATGCCAAGAAACCTCAAAACCATCCTGAGGAGTCCCTATGCGCAGCTATCGCATCGCCGCCATCGCCGGCGACGGAATCGGCAAGGAGGTCATCCCCGCCGGCCTCGAGGTGCTCCGCGCCCTCCAGGCCCGGGCCGGCGATTTCGAGCTGGAGGTGGTGCACTTCCCCTGGGGCAGCGACTTCTACCGCGAGACCGGCCGCATGATGCCGGAGGACGGGCTGCACCAGCTCCGCGGCTTCGACGCGATCTACTTCGGCGCAGTCGGCGACCCGCACCTGCCGGACTCACTGACCCTCTGGGGCCTGCGGCTGGCGATCTGCCAAGGTTTCGACCAATACGCCAATATCCGCCCGTCCCGCGTGCTGCCGGGCTTGCTGAGCCCGCTGCGCGGCGCCGTGCCCGGCTCGATCGACTGGGTGATCGTGCGCGAGAACAGCGAGGGCGAATATGCCGGCCATGGCGGCCGCGCCCATCGCGGCCATCCGATCGAGGTCGCGACCGAGACCTCCATCTTCACCCGCGTCGGCGTCGAGCGGATCATGCGCACGGCCTTCCGCATCGCCGCCAGCCGGCCGCGCAAGTTCCTGACCGTGGTGACGAAGTCCAACGCGCAGCGGCACGGCATGGTCTTCTGGGACGAGGTGGCGGCCGAGGTCGCCCTGGATTTCCCGGAGGTCACCTGGGACAAGGAACTGGTGGACGCGATGGCCGCGCGCATGGTGCGCAAGCCGGCCAGCATCGACACGGTGGTCGCGACCAACCTGCATGCCGACATCCTGAGCGACCTCGCCGGCGCGCTGGCGGGCTCGCTCGGCGTGGCGCCGACGGCGAACCTCGACCCCGAGCGCCGCGCGCCCTCGATGTTCGAGCCCATCCACGGCTCGGCCTTCGACATCACGGGCATGGGCATCGCCAACCCGATCGCGACCTTCTGGACCGCCTGCATGATGCTGGAGCACCTGGGCGAGAAGCCCGCGGCCGACCGGCTCATGCGCGGCATCGAGGTCGCGACGGCGAACGGCGTGGTCACGCCCGATCTCGGCGGCAAGGCCGATACCAAGGAGGTGACGGAGGCCGTCGTGGAGGCTATCCGTAGCGCTAACGACTGAGGGCGGCCCCAGGGGATGATCCTTGGAGGTTGGCTCAAAAGGCCGAAGGAAACCTCCATGATCTCTCGCCG
>JAQGHZ010000659.1 GCA_028291485.1 Rubritepida sp.
GCTCGGCCACGCGGATGCTGCTGGTCACGAAATCGTTGCGGCCGTGGTGCAGCGCCTTGTTGTCCTTGGCCGACATGATGAGGCCGCCCACCTGGGCGAAGAGGTCGTCGCCGCCCTCGCGCTCCAGCTCGCGCCAGATCTCGTGCGAGCGCATCACCAGGGGCGCGTAGTTCGCCCCCTCGCCCACCGCCAGCCGCGTGATACGGCTCTCGCCGTGGGTGGAGCCCATCGTGTGGGGCGGATGGAAGCGGTCGATGCCAATGGCGCGCACGCCGCGCTTCACCAGCTGGTAGAGCGTGGCGCTGCCGAAGGCGCCGAGCCCGATGACGGCGACATCCGCGGTGGTGGTGGCGGTCACGGGCAGGCTCCTTGTCCGGCGGCGCCGAGCCTAGCCTTGCCTCAGGCCCGGGCCCAGAGGGGGGCAAGGCGCGGCGGGAGCAGGTCAAGCCGAGGCGCGCGCCGGCGCGGATGACCTCGGCGGGATCGCAGCGGGTCGGGCAGTGGTCGGCCCGCCCGCAAATCGAGCAGCGGGGTCGTGCGGCTCGCGGAGAGCTGTTCTAGGCTGCCGGGATGCGCCTTGCCGTCATGCTCCTGATGCTGGTGCTGGCCCAGAGCGCCGGCGCCATGTCCACTCCCCCGCCGGACGTGCCGCGCGTCACGATCGAGCGTTTCGGCGGTCGCGACGTCGTCGTGATCTCCGGCCCCATCCTGGAGGAGACCGAGGCCGCCTTCCCCGCGGCCCTGGCCCAGGCCGGCGGGCGGCCGCTGGTCTTTCTCGACAGCCCCGGCGGCATCATCCAGTCCGGCCTCGCCATCGGCCGGCTGATCCGCGCCAACCGGCTCGAGACGGTGGTGCCGAACCGGGCGATCTGCTTCTCCGCCTGCGGGCTGATCTGGCTGGCCGGCGGCGAGCGCTGGATCGGCGAAGGCGCGCGGGTGGGCTTCCACGCGGCCTCCGCCGCGCCCTCGCGCGGCCGCAGCACCGGGCGCGTCAGCAGTTCGGGCAATGCGCTGGTCGGCGCCTATCTCGGCCAGCTCGGGATGAACGACCTGCAGATCGGCGTGCTGACCGAGGCCTCGCCCGGCCGGATGCTGGTGCTGAACAGCCTGAGGCCGGAGCAGCTCGCGGAGCTCGACATCGCCTATCGGCGGGGGATGCCGGGGGCGGCGCCGCGGGCGCGCAGCGCGCCGAAGCGCCCTGCCGGATGACGGTCAGCGCACCACCGACCAGCTCTCCCGCTCGTTGAGCAGCGCCGGGTCGAAGCCGGCCAGCTTCTTGTAGCTCGCCGAGGTCTCCTCCAGCTCCTGCCGGCTGATCACGGCGTGCAGGTCGGAAAAGCCTTCGGGCGCGCGGCGGTGCACCTCTTCCAGGATGAGGTCCGGCCCCAGCGCGCGATTGGCCAGCGTCAGCTTCGCCGTCGGAGGACGGCGCGCGGCCTCGTAGGCCAGCAGCCCCTCTGGAACGCCCTCCCGCGCCAGGTGCAGCGCGAGCTGGCGCGCATCCAGGACCGCCTGCGAGGCGCCGTTGGACCCGATGGGGTACATCGGATGCGCGGCATCGCCGAGCAGCGTGACGCGACCCTCGGTCCAGCGCTCCAGCGGATCGCGATCCACCATCGGATATTCCAGCACACGCTCGGCCCCGCGGATCAGCCCCGGCACGTCGAGCCAGCCCCAGTTCCAGGATTCGTAGGCCGGCAGGAAGCGGTTGCGGTCGGCCTCGCGGTTCCAGTCCTCGCGGTCGAAGCCCTGCGAGGGATCGACGCGCATCTCCGCGATCCAGTTGGTCAGCACGCGCCCGTCCGGCAGGTGCCGGATCGGGTAGCAGACGAATTTTTGGCTGTGATGCCCGGCCTGCACCATGGTCGCGCCGGTCAGGAAAGGCGCGGCCACCGTCGTCGCGCGCCAAAGGACGGCGCCCTGCCAGGAGGGCGGCCCCTCGCCCGGCGCGAAATGCGTGCGGATCGCCGAGTGGATGCCCTCCGCGCCGACCAGCGCGTCGCCCTTGGCAAAGTTCGCATTGGCGAAATGCGCGGTGACGCCGTCCGCATCCTGCTCGAAGCGGAGCACGCGATGGCCGGCATGCACGGGGATGCCGCGCTCCCGGCAGGTGGCCGCCAGCAGCATCTGCAGCGCGCCGCGATGCACGCTGTATTGCGGCCAGCGATAGCCGGCGGCGAGCCCGCGATCCTCGCGCCAGATCTCCTGCCCATACGCGCTGACGTAGCGCAACTCGCGCGTGGCGATGCCGATCCCGGCCAGCGCCTCGCCGAGGCCCAGCTCCGTCAGCTCGCGCACCGCATGCGGCAGCAGGTTGATGCCCACGCCGAGCGGCCGCAGCTCCGGCACGCCTCGAAGACCGCGACCTCGAAGCCGGCGGCCTGCAGCGAGAGGGCGGCTGTCAGCCCGCCTATGCCGCCGCCCGCGACGAGGATGCCCAGGTCAGTCTTCGACATATCGCCTCACGAGGAGCGCTTCGGCGCGCAGAGCCTCGGCGCGATCGGGCCTTGCGACGCGGCCATCTCGGCAGCCGCGGCCTCCCGTTCCGGGATCTCGGCCAGCAGGATGGCGCGCAGCTGTGCCGGGCCGAGGCAAAGCCGCGCGACTTCCGCCGTTCCCTCCAGGAACCGATGTTCACCGGGCATGCTTCGTCCGGCCTGGACCGACGGCGCCTCGGCATTGTCGATCGCCGCGACGAGCGTCCGGAGCGGCCGGGCCTCCTCAGGGCGCCCGGCCTTCATCGTGGCGCGCAGGTCGTCCCGCAGGCGGGCCTTCGTGTCGCGCCCGGCATCATCCCCCATGGCCGCGCTGCCCCGGCTTCACCCCTCGATCGCCTGCCGCAGCCACTCCGCCCACATCAGCGCCGCCGCGTCCTGGCCGCGCGGCGTCACCACCTGCGCGCCGAGCGGCAGGCCCTTCGGCCCGGTCCCGGCCGGGATGGTCACGGCGGGCACGTGCAGCAGCGTCCAGAGCGAGTTGAAGGCCGCATCGCCCGTGGAGGCGAGGCCTTCCGGCGCCTCGCCGGGCGCCGACGGCGTCAGCACCGCGTCGAAGCCCGCGATCGCCGCGGCAAAGCCGTCCTGCGCCGCCTTGAAGGCCGCGCGGCCCTCGGCGAGCTTCGCGCGCGGCTCGCCCAGCGCCCATTCCAGCCGCTCGCGCAGCACGTCGCTGAGCCCGTCGCGCGCATGGTCGAGCTCCCAGCCCATGGCCTCGGCGCTCTCCATGTTCATCACGTGCGAGTGCAGGTCGTAGGCCAGGGTGAAGGGCGTGCCGAGCTCCAGCGGCGTCACGGTCGCGCCCTTGGCGCGGGCGGCGTAGGCGACCTTCTCCATCAGCTCCACCGTCTCCGGTGCAGCGAGCTTCGCCGACGGCCCCATCACCAGCGCGAGGCGCGGCGCCTTGCCGGACTGCGGCGGGGCGTGATCCACGCCGGTCAGCGCCGTCATGCCGAAGACCACGTCGGCCACGCTGCCGGCCATGAGGCCGATCGTGTCCAGGCTCTCGCTCATCACCTTCATGCCGGCACGGTGGAAGGTGCCCCAGCTCGGCTTGAAGCCTACGACGCCGCAATAGGCCGCGGGCCGGACGATGGA
>JAQGHZ010000271.1 GCA_028291485.1 Rubritepida sp.
CGCCCTCTCGCCGGGCTACCCCTGGTACTACCTTTGCCTGACGCCATTCGTGGTGCTCTTCGGCGGGCCGCACCTGTGGGCAGCCACCATCGCCGGCGACCTCCTCTCCGACGAGGTCCGGGGCGACCCGCAGATCGCCTTCTGGATTCGGGACGGCGCGATGAACCTCGCGATCCTCGGCGCGTTGCTGTGGACGGCGTGGCCCCGAAAGGCCGGGCGCCTCCAGGAGGAGCCCGGCTGAATGGACAGGACGATCGGAAAAACCGTGCCGGCACAGGGACCGGAGAAAGGCCAGCCCATGGGAACGGTCGCCGTCGCCATCATCTGCAAGACGCCGATCCCCGGAAAGTCGAAGACCAGGCTCTCGCCCCCGCTCCGCCCCGCGGAATGCGCGGCGATCTCCGCCTGTTTCATCCAGGACCTCGCGAGCACCATCGGCGGGCTCGACCCCGCCACCGCCGCCGGCTACGCCGTCTACACGCCCGAAGGCTCCGAAGCCGCGCTGCGGCGCCTGCTGCCGGGCAAGTTCGGCCTGGTTCTGCAGGGCGAGGGCGACCTGGGCGATCGTCTCCACAAGGGCATCACGGACCTCCTCGCGGCCGGGCATCCCGGCGCGATCCTGGTCAATTCCGACAGCCCGACCTTGCCGCGCGCCATCCTCCAGGCGGCCGTCGATGCCACCGCGGCCGGCGACCGGGTGGTGCTGTGCCCGGCCGTCGACGGCGGCTACACGCTCATCGGGCTTTCGCAGGCGCATCGGCACCTCTTCGACGACATCCCCTGGAGCACGGACGTCGTGTTCCGGCTGACGCTGGAACGGGCGAAGGAGATGGACCTGCCCGTGGTCGTGCTGGACCCCTGGTACGACATCGACGACGCCAGCTCCTACGCCACGCTCGAGGCGGAGATGGCCGGCAAGCGGCCGGCCTTCGCCAATCCGGCGACGCCGCCGCAGGACGCGCCGGCGACGCGCCGCTTCCTCGCCCATCGCCGCGCGACGCTGAGCGACGTTTCCATCGTCATCCCCTGCCTGAACGAGGAGGAGCCGATCGCCGAGGTCGTGCGCGAGGTGCTGGCGCAGGGTGTCGGCGAGGTGATCGTCGTGGACAATGGCTCGACCGACCGCACGGCCGAGCTGGCGGCTGCCGCCGGTGCGCGTGTCGTGAGCCAGCCGGTGCGCGGCTACGGGCGCGCCTGCGCCTCGGGCGTCGCCGCCGCGAATGGTGACATCATCTGCTTCATGGATGGCGACGGCAGCGACGTGCCGGACTTCATCGCCGCGGTCGTCGGCCCCATCGCCGACGGCACCGCGGATTTCGTGATGGGCTCACGGATCCGCGGGAAGCGCGAGCCGCGCAGCATGACGCCGCAACAGGTCCTGGCCGGAAAACTCGCGGGCGCGCTGCTGCGCGCGACCTATGGCGTCCGCTTCACCGACATGTCGCCGCTGCGGGCGATGCGGGCCGACCGGCTCGCCGCCCTCGGCATGCGCGAGGAGACCTATGGCTGGAACCTCGAGATGCAGATGCGCGTCGCCGCTGGCGGGCTGCGCTGCCTCGAGATCCCAGTGGATCACCGCTGCCGCCGCGGCGGCGAGTCCAAGGTGTCGGGCAATCTCGTTGCCGGGATGAAGGCCGGCTATAAGATCACCACGACCTTCCTGCGGCTCGCGCTGGCCTTGCGCAAAAGCTGATCCGGAGAACCACATGCGCGTCCTGCTGACCGGAGGGGCCGGCTTCATCGGCCAGCACGTCCTGGCCCGACTGCTCGAGCTTGGCCACGAGGTCCGCGTGCTGGACTCGCTGCGGCCCGATGTGCACCGCAACGGCAGGGGCTGGACCCCGCCGGCGGGCGTGGAGCTCCAGGTCGGCGACGTGCGCGACACCCACGCCTGCGACACGGCGCTCGCTGGCGTCGAGGCGGTGGTGCATCTCGCGGCGAAGGTGGGGCTCGGCGTCGATATCGCCGACATGCCCGACTACGCGTCCTCCAACGATGCCGGCACGGGCGAGCTGCTGGCCGGCATGGCCCTGCACGGCGTGTCGCGCCTCACGATCGCAAGCTCCATGGTGGTCTATGGCGAGGGCGTCGGCCTCTGCGTGGATCATGGCGCGGTGACGCCCGGACCCCGGCTGGAGGCTTCGCTCGCCTCCGGCGATTTCGAGCCGCCCTGCCCCATCTGCGGCAAACGCCTCGGCACGGCGCTGGTCGGCGAGACGGTGCCGCTCGATCCGCGCAACGCCTATGCGACCAGCAAGATGGCGCAGGAATTCTACGCCTCGAACTGGGCGCGGGTGACGGGCGGCTCGGTGGCGATGATGCGCTACCACAACGTCTATGGGCCGGGCATGCCGCGCGACACGCCCTATGCCGGCGTCGCCGCCATCTTCACCTCGGCGCTGCGGGCCGGGAAGGCGCCGCGCGTCTTCGAGGATGGCGGCCAGCGGCGCGACTTCGTGCACGTGCGCGACATCGCGTCGGCGACCGTCGCGGCCTGCGAGCAGATGACCGAAGGGGTGAAGGCCTTCAACGTCGGCTCGGGCACGCCGCGCACGGTGGGCGAGATGGCCGTGGCGCTGGCGCGCGCTCTGGATGGGCCGGAACCGGTCGTCACAGGTGAGTACCGGCTGGGCGACGTGCGCCACATCACTGCGGATTCCGCGAAGCTGCGGAAGGAGCTGGACTGGCGCCCTTCCGTCGAATTCGCGGACGGCATGGCCGAGCTCGCCCACCAACCGGCAGGCTGATTCAGGCGGCCACATGATCCCGCCGCCGCCGCAGCCCGGCCGCCAGCGCCCCGTCGAGGGTCGAGCCGGAGATGGTCAGCGCTTCCTTCGAATGGTGGGCAAGCGTGGCTAAAGCCCGCTGAACCAGTTGAAGCCCCGATCCTCCCAATAGCCGCCAGGATAGTCGTTGGTGACCTCGATGGAGGTGATCCATTTCGGGTTCTTGAAGCCGAGTTTCACGGCCGTCCGCAGCCGCAGCGGGTAGCCGAAGGGATCGGCGATCGCCTCGCCCGCATATTTCGTGGCGAGCAGCGTCTGCGGATGCAGCGCGCTCGCCATGTCGATGCTGCCCCAGTAGTCGTCGGCGCAGCGGAAAGCGACGTAGCGGCAGGAGAGGTCCGCTCCCACGCGCTCAAGAAACAGCCGCAGCGGCACGCCCGACCATTGGCCGATATAGTCCCAGCCCTCGACGCAGATGTGGCGAATGATGATCTCCTGCTCGGGCAGCGCCATGATCTGCGCCACGGACCAGGGTTGGCGCTCCGCGATGCGGCCGGCGAGCTCCAGCTTCCACGTCGCCCCGTCCACCGGCCTCACATCCTCGACGCCGTAGAAGGCGTTGAAGCGCGGCGGCTTCAGGACCATCGATTCCGGATAGGTGGGCGCGAGCCGCGTCGGGTCGAAGAGCAGGGCCTGCATCCGGTCGTTGAAGCGCGAGATGGCGCGCAGCGTAGCCTGGATCGACTCGGAATCCTTGGGGCTGCAGCCGCCGAGCATGGCCAGCGCGCCGAGCGAGAGGCTGCCGCGCAAGAGGCCTCGCCGCTCGATGTCGCGGAGCAGCGGCGCGTGCTCCCGCAGGATCGTGGCGTCAGGCGCGTCGCCGGGGCGGAAGCGGGACTTCGAGAGCGGTCTGGTCATGTGCGTTCCTCCGGAACGACCGGCCCGCCGGTCACCATGGCCGCCAGGGTTCGTGGCACCAGCAGCGCGAGCGCGACATGCACGAAAAGGAAACCGACGATGCCGGCCATGCCGAGGAAATGCGCGAGCCGCGCGCCCTGGAAGTCGCCGAACAGTGCCGTCAGCCCGGAGAACTGCACCGGCTTCCAGATCGCGATGCCGGACACGACCTGCAGGATCGCAGCCAGGATCACGCCGATGTAGAGCAGCTTCTGCACGGAATTGTAGACCGTGAGATCCTCATGGGCGAGCTTGAAGCGCAGCGCGTCGCGCACGTCCGCCACCGCCTCGCGCCCGCTGATCGGCAGCAACTTCCGGCGGAATCGGCCCGTAAGCAGGCCGTAGAGCAGGTATAGCAGCCCGTTGAAGACCAGCACCCACATGGCGGCGAAATGCCAGAGCAGGTGCTCCGCCGCCCAGCTTCCGAGCAGCAGCCAGTGCGGGAAGAAGACCCACCCGAGGATCGCCTCGTCATTGTAGATGCCGATGCCGGAGAGGATCATCACGATCATCGCGGCCGCATTGACCCAGTGCATGATCCGGATGGGCCACGGGTGCAGGCGGCGGCCGGGCCGCGGTGCGGTCATCGGTTCCATCGAACGCTCCTGCTCACCCGCAATGTCGTCCATCTGTCGGCCATGTATATTCTTCGACGGGCGCGGGCGGGTGGTTACGCGCGGCGCGCCTCCAGCGAAGAAGGATCGAAGCGGAGACTTATCCATGCGAAGTACGATCGCGCCCTTGGCCATGCTCGCGGGCCTGTTCCTGCCGGGGCTCGCATCGGCCCAGAGCGGCCATTCGGAAGGCGGTGCGCCTGCGGAACGCCCGCGCAGCGAGGCGGCCCAAGCGCGCTACCCGCAACTGGTCCGCGCAGGCGACCTTACGGGGCGGCTCGTGATCGAGGATACGCAGCAGCAGCGCGTGCTGGGCCGTGCCGTCGCCGCGACGCGCAGCGAGGACGGGAAGCTCGGCATCCTCATGGAGTATGGCGGCGTGCTTGGATTCGGCGCGCGGCGCATCGCGGTGCCAATGGAGGCCATCGCACTGCTCGGCCAGCTTTTGGTTCTAAAGGATCTCGATCCGGGGCAACTCGCCGCTCTGCCGGGCGCCTCGCCACAGCCCTCCGACCTCCTGCCTCCCGACACGGTGGTCCGCATGGGCCTTGCGCGGAACTGATCCCACGGCATCTCGGCGATCTGCTGTCTTCCGCCCGGTGGCGACGTTGATCTTTACACGAACTCCCTCATCGGATGACGGCCTTCAATTGGGCGGTTCAGGCCGCCGGCCCAAGGTCGGAACTGCGCCTCCTCCGTCGTCACCTCCTGGCTTGCGGAGCGAGAAACACATAATCCGCCGCATAGGCCACACTGCGCAGTTCGCCTGCCGTCGAGCACGCGCCCTCCGCAACGCCACCTGCGGTGTTGATCCGCAGCACCGCCGTTGCCTGTTCGAGCCGCCCGCCTCCGCGCCGCTCCGTGATGTCCAGCCGAAGCCAGGGAATGGCGTTCGCTCCAGCCCCTGATAGCTGCTCGGCGACACGCCCCACCAGGGTGCCGCCATCGCTCAGCTCCCAGCTCGGGCCGGCGTAGTGCCGCCCGACCGTGCGGCCGCCTTCAAGCAGGGTCGCCACGGGCTCCCGGAACTGCCAGGCTAGGCCGCCATCCGCGCCGCTTCGGCACTGGTAGATTTGCGCCCCTTCGGCGTGAAAGGTCGCCACCACCGAGAAGCCCGCTGGCACGGTGGTCGGCTGGGCTTCCGCTGTCCCGGCGTGTGTGAGGGCCACGACATGGAGCGCCGCGGCGAGCGCCAGCCGACGAACCGTCGGCAGGGATGGGTTGAGGCAACGCCGATACCGGCGAGTTCTCGACATGGCGATACTCCCTCCGTCTGCTGTCGTGTCCGACAACAGCCGCCGGCAACGGGCCGGGATAGCTCCGCGCCGCCACCGTCCGGCCTGCTGCCGAACCTCAGGCGCGTATTACCACGGCCTCGAGGTATTCGCTCGGCACAATGAGCGTGTCTGCGCCGCCGCGCTTCGTGCCCCCTCGAGTACCGCCCCCTTTTCCGCATCGAGCGGCGCGAAAGCGCGGTTCGACGTCATCGCGGCGCCGACCGCTGCCAGCTCCGAATGGATTCCGTCAGCACCGTCCGCTCATGCGCGATCTTGGCCGCGAACTCGGCGGGCGTGGTCGGGTCCGGCTCGAAGCCGGCCGCCATGAGCCGCGAGCGCGCGGTCTCGTCGCGCAGCGCCGCTGATATCGAGGCATTCACCTTCTCGACGATCTCCTGCGGCAAGCCGGCCGGACCGAAGAGACCGACCCAACTCGTCACGTCGAAGCCCGGGAAACCGCTCTCCGCGAAGGTCGGCAGATCCGGCAGGGCCACGGAGCGCCGCGCCCCCGTGCTGGCGATATAGCG
>JAQGHZ010000716.1 GCA_028291485.1 Rubritepida sp.
GAGACGATCCGCTTCGCCATCGAGACCAACCCGCACACCGTCCAGGTCAGCCTGGCCGCGCCGTATCCGGGCACGTTACTGTACGATCAGGCGGCGCGCGAGGGCTGGCTGGACGTGGCGAACACCGACTACGTGGACGCGCATGGCGTGCAGATCGCGCCGCTGGCCTATCCGCATCTGGGCCACACGGAGATCTTCGACAGCGTCGAGCTGTTCTACAAGAAGTTCTACTTCCGCGCCCCGAAGATCGCCTCGATCTGCGGCGAGATGGTGCGCGACCGGCAGATGCTGGTCCGCCGCCTGCGCGAAGGCGTGGAGTTCTTCCGCTTCCTACGCGAGCGCTCCAGCGCCAAGGCCGCTTGAAGAGGGCGCCGCCCTCCCAGTTCCCGCCGGGGTGGACAGGAATGTCCGCCCATGTCCGAAAACCCACTCTTGCCGCTTCTTCCGGCGCGGCCCAGAGTTGTCCTGCGAACCGGACATTAAGCCGGCGCGGGGACGAGGGCGTACTCACGCCTCGATACGGAAGACCGGAATGATCCGAACCACCCGCCGCGGCCTGATGGCCGCCACCTTGGCGACGCCCGCTTTGGCGCAGGATGTCTGGCCCTCCCGCCCCATCCGCTGCATCGTCCCGCTGCCGCCCGGCGGCGGCACCGACGCCACCGCGCGCATCGCCACCCGCCGCCTGTCCGAGGCGCTCGGCGTGCCGGTGGTGGTCGAGAACCGGCCCGGCGCCGGCGGCATGGTGGGCACCGAGGCCGTCGCAAGGGCCGCGCCCGACGGCTACACCATCGGCATCGCCACTTCGAGCAGCCATCCCGTCGCACCCATCTTCCGCCGCGACCTGCCCTACGACCCCGTGACCTCCTTCACGCCGATCACCCTGATCGGCAACACGCCCTATGTGCTGATCGGCGGACCCTCGGCGCAGGCCACGGACTTCCCGTCGCTGATCGCGCGCATCAAGGCGAACCCCGGCCGGGTGATCTACGCCTCCGTCGGCATCACCACGCTCGGCTACCTGCTGACACGGCAGCTGGAATTGCTGGCCGGGATCGAGATGCAGCACGTGCCCTATCGCGGCTCCTCGCAGGTCTATCCGGACCTGCTGAACGGCACGGTCGCCCTGATGCTCGACAACCCGCCGGCCTCGGCCGCCATGGTGCGCGACGGGAAGTTCACCGCCTACGCCATCAGCCGCCCCTCGGCGATGCTGCCGCAGGTGCCGCTCTTCTCGAGCTTCGGCATCGGGGGCTTCGACGCCGCCTTCTGGTACGGGCTGATGGGCCCGGCCGGGATGCCGCCCGCCATCGCAACGCGCATGCAGCAGGCGCTGGCCGCGGCCTTCCTCTCCGGACCCGGCAAGGCGGAGCTGGAGGCGGTGGACGTCACCCCCGCCATGCCCACGCCAGCGGAATTCACCCAGATCGTCGCCGACGACGCGCGCAAGTGGCGCGCGCTCGCGGATCGTCTCAACATCCAGCCGGAATAGAGGAGCAAACCCCCATGGACGGCATCCAGGCCCAGCCCTACCGCGTCAACGAGTTGACGCCGGACCCGAAGGTGAGTTTCGACCCGAAGGTCACCGCCTCCTACGTGAAGTACGCGCATTGGCTGGCCGCGCGCGGCCTCGTGAACTCGAGCGTCGGCGGCATGGTGGTGCGCGTCCCGCATCCCGACTATCCGGACGGCATCTGCTACGCCAAGCCACAGGGCGTGAGCCTGGAGGAGGCGGAGGCCGAGGACCTCGTCATCACCGACATCCCCTATGGCCGCATCCTGGCCGGCGAGCGCGCCACCACCGTCGGCCACCAGATGAACCGCGAGATCCTGCGGCTGCGCCCCGACGTGAACTGCGTGATCCACCTGCATCACGACGAGACCATCGCCTTCCTCGCCTCGGGCTACGAGGAGATCAAGAGCTTCAGCCTCACCTACGGCTTCCTGATGCAGAAGCCGGCCTTCTACTTGCCGGCCAGCATCAACGTCGAGGAGGATGTGGCGCCCATCAAGATCTTCATCCAGGACACCAACTGCATCATCATGCGCCGCCACGGCTTCACCGTGCTCGGCCGCACGCTGTCCGAGGCCTATCACCGCACCTGCGTCCTGGTCTCCGAGGTGAAGCGCAACATCATCGTGGAGACGCTCTGCGCCTCGACCGGCAGGATGCCGGAATACATCACCGACGAGGAGCTCTCCTACATGTGGAGCAAAGGCGATTCTGTGATGTATCCGAAGGCCATCAAACGGCAATCCTAGGAGCAGCGACGCTGCGCGACCCGGTTCTCCAGACGACACGCGCAGCCATCGACGCTTTCTACCGGCCGTCCGAGCCGGAATGCGTGCCGCCACTGATCCAAGCGGCACGGCTGCCCGACGCGCTGAACGCGCCCGTGCGCGAGCTGACCATGCGGCTCGTGCGCCAGTTGCGCGCCGAACGCTCCCGCGCGTCAGGCGTGGACGCGCTGATGCAGGAATTTTCCCTCTCCAGCCAGGAGGGCGTGGCGCTCATGTGCCTCGCGGAGGCGCTGCTGCGCATCCCGGACACGGACAACCGCGACCGCCTGATCCGCGACAAGCTGGGCGGCGCGAACTGGCGCTCGCATCTCGGCGCCAGCCCCTCGCTCTTCGTGAATGCGGCGAGCTGGGGCCTGCTCATCACCGGCAAGCTGGTGGCGACGAACAGCGAGCGCGGGCTGAACTCGGCCATCACGCGGCTGCTTGCGCGCAGCGGCGAGCCGGTGATCCGTGCCGGGCTCGATCTCGCGATGCGGCTGCTGGGGCGGCAATTCGTTCTCGGCCAGGACATCGCCGAGGCGCTGGATCGCGCGCGCCCCATGGAGGAGAAGGGCTTCCGCTACTCCTTCGACATGCTGGGCGAAGCGGCCATGACCGCCACCGATGCCGAGCATTACACGCAGCAGTACCGCACCGCGATCGACGCCATCGGCGCGGCGAGCCGGGGACGCGGCGTGCACAGGGGCGCCGGCATCTCGGTGAAGCTCTCCGCGCTGCATCCGCGCTACGGCTACGCCCAGCCCGGCCGGCTGATGGAGGAGATCTACCCGCGCCTGCTCGCCCTCGCGCAGCAGGCGGCGCGGCACGACATCGGCTTCAACATCGACGCCGAGGAGGCCGACCGGCTGGAGCCTTCGCTCGACCTGCTGGAGGCGCTGGCGGCCGATCCGAGCCTCGGCGCCTGGCAGGGGCTGGGCTTCGTGATCCAGGCCTACCAGAAGCGCGCGCCGGCGGTGATCCGCCACGTCATCGCGCTCGCTCGGAAGCACGGCCGGCGGATCATGATCCGGCTGGTGAAGGGCGCCTATTGGGACAGCGAGATCAAGCGCGCCCAGGTGGAGGGGCTCGCCAACTATCCGGTCTTCACGCGCAAGCCCTACACGGATGTGTCCTACCTGGCCTGCGCGAAGATCCTGCTGGAGGCACGCGCGGACGTCTTCCCGCAATTCGCCACGCACAACGCGCAGACGCTGAGCGCCGTGCACCACCTCGCCGGCCCGGAGTTCCGCGAGGGCGACTGGGAGTTCCAGTGCCTGCACGGCATGGGGGAGGGGCTCTATTCGCAGGTGGTGGGTGCGGCGAATCTCGACCGTCCCTGCCGCATCTACGCGCCCGTCGGCAGCCACGAGACGCTGCTCGCCTATCTCGTGCGGCGGCTGCTGGAGAACGGCGCGAACACCTCCTTCGTGCATCGCCTGGTGGATGACGACGTGCCGATCGAGGCGTTGGCCGAGGATCCCATCGAAGAGGCCGCGCGCCTGCAAGGCGCGCCGCATCCGAAGGTCGCTCTGCCCGCTGCGTTGTTCGGGCCCGAGCGGCGCAATTCCGAGGGCTATGACCTGTCGTCGCCGCCGCTGCTGCAGGCCATG
>JAQGHZ010000733.1 GCA_028291485.1 Rubritepida sp.
GGTGCGGCGCGACGGCAAGCTGGTGCCGGCGAGCTGGGCGGAGGCATTTTCCGCAATTGTGCAAGGCGCTCGCGGCAAGAGCATTGGCGCGATTGCCGGCGATATGGTCGAGGTGGAGAGCCTCTTCGCGCTCAAGGCCATGCTGGCCGCCATGGGCAGCACGAACCTGGATTGCCGGCAGGACGGCGCGAAGATCGATACCATCAGGCCCGACTACTACCTGTTCAACAGCGGCATCGCCGGCATCGAGCAGGCGGATGCGATCGTCATCCTGGGCAGCAACCCGCGCGTCGAGGCGCCGGTGATCAATGCGCGCATCCGCAAGCGCTGGGCGCTGGGCGGGATGCGCGTGGCCCTGGTCGGGCCGGCGGTGGATCTGACCTATCCGGCAACGCAGCTGGGCAGCGGCCCGGGCGACATCGCCCGTGCGGCGGAGTTTCTCGCCGGCGCGAAGAATCCGATGATCCTCCTCGGCCGCGGCGCGCTGACGCGCGACGACGGCGCGGCCGTGCTGGCGGCGGCCTGGGATCTGGCCAAGGCCGCCGGCGCACTCCGCGAGGACTGGCACGGCTTCAACCTGCTCCATCAGTTCGGTGGCCAGGTCGGCGCGCTCGATCTCGGCTTCGTGCCGGGCGAGGGCGGGCAAGACATGGCGGCGATGCTGGCCGGCGGCGTCGAGGCGCTCTGGCTGCTGGGCGCCGACGGCTTCGATGCGGCGCGCATCCCGTCCGGGACCTTCGTCATCTACCAGGGCCATCACGGCGAGGCCGCCGCGGCGCGCGCCGACGTGATCCTGCCGGGGGCGGCCTATACCGAGAAGGACGGCACCTGGGTCAACACCGAGGGCCGCGTGCAGATGGGCCGCATGGCCGTCTCCCCGCCGGGCGAGGCCCGCGAGGACTGGCGCATCATCCGCGCCGCCTCGCAGTTCCTCGGCGTGACGCTGCCCTTCGACACGCTCGACGCGCTGCGCGCCGAGATGAAGGCGGCGCATCCGGTCTTCGGCCGCATCGACCAGGGGCCGCTGGCCGGCTGTACGGATGATGCCGGGCCGGGGGGCGGCGTCCTGGGCTCCGCGCCCTTCGCCCTGCCGATCGCCAATTACTGGCAGGTCGATCCCATCACGCGCGCCAGCGCGACCATGGCGGAATGCGCTTCGGTCTATCTGAAGCCGCAGCCCCTGCTGGCGGCGGAGTGACGCGATGAGCGACTTCCTCGCCTCGCCCCTCGGCATCCTGGCGCTCACCGTCGCGAAGACCCTGGCGCTGCTGGTGCCGGTGCTGATCTTCGTGGCCTACCTCACCTGGGCCGAGCGCAAGGTGCTCGCCGCGATGCAGATGCGCCGCGGCCCGAACGTGGTCGGCCCCTTTGGCCTGCTGCAGCCCTTCGCCGACGCGCTGAAGATGCTGATGAAGGAGACGATCATCCCCTCGGGATCGTCGCGGCTCCTCTTCCTCGGCGCGCCGATGCTGACCTTCACGCTGGCCATGCTCGGCTGGGCGGTGATCCCGATGAATGACGGCTGGGCGGTCGCCGACATCAATGTGGGCGTGCTCTACCTCTTCGCGATCAGCTCGCTCGGCGTCTACGGCGTGATCATCGCGGGCTGGGCGTCCAACTCGAAATACGCCTTCCTCGGCGCGCTGCGGTCCGCGGCGCAGATGGTCAGCTACGAGGTCTCGATGGGCTTCGTCATCGTGACCGTGCTGCTGTGCGTGGGCTCGCTGAACCTGACGGCGATCGTGCGGGCGCAGGAGAACGTCTGGTTCATCCTGCCGCTCTTCCCGATGTTCATCATCTTCTTCATATCAACGCTGGCCGAGACGAACCGCGCCCCCTTCGACTTGCCCGAGGGCGAGAGCGAGCTGGTGGCGGGCTTCTTCGTCGAATACAGCTCGATGAGCTTCGCGCTCTTCTTCCTCGGCGAATACGCGAACATGATCCTCATGTCCTCGCTGACGACCATCCTCTTCCTGGGGGGCTGGTATCCGCCCTTCCACTTCGAGCCCTTCACCTGGATCCCGGGTCCGCTCTGGTTCATCCTGAAGGTCTGCTTCTGCCTCTTCACCTTCATCTGGGTGCGCGCGACCTTCCCGCGCTACCGCTACGACCAGCTGATGCGGCTGGGCTGGAAGGTCTTCCTGCCCTTCAGCCTGGTCTGGCTCGTGCTGACCGCGGCCTTCCTCAAGCTGACCGGGATGCTTCCCGCATGACGACCCTCGACCGCTTCGCGCGATCCTTCCTGCTGGCCGAGCTGGCCGGCGGCATGTGGCTGACGCTGAAATACTTCTTCCGCCGCAAGGTCACGCTCAACTACCCCTACGACAAGGCGCCGCTCTCGCCGCGCTTCAAGGGCGAGCACGCGCTGCGCCGCTACCCCAACGGGGAAGAGCGCTGCATCGCCTGCAAGCTCTGCGAGGCCGTCTGCCCGGCGCAGTGCATCGTCATCGAGGCCGAGCCGCGCGAGGACGGGTCCCGCCGGACCACGCGCTACGACATCGACATGACGAAGTGCATCTATTGCGGCATGTGCGAGGAAGCCTGCCCGGTGGACGCCATCGTCGAGGGACCGAACATGGAATTCGCGACGGAAACGCGCGAAGAACTGATGTACGACAAGGACCGCCTGCTCGCGAATGGCGACCGGTGGGAGAGCGTGCTGGCCAAGCGCCTCGAGCTCGACGCGCCCTACCGCTGAACGGATGCCGGACATGATCATCTTCCAGGAAAGGCCGACGCCGTGATCGCAGCGCTCGCCTTCTACCTTTTCGCCTTCATCCTGATCGCCTCGGCGGTGATGGTCGTGACCTCGCGGAACCCCGTGTATTCGGTCCTCTACCTCATCCTGGCCTTCTTCAACGCGGCGGCGCTGTTCCTGATCGCGGGGGCGGAGTTCCTCGCGATGATCCTGGTCATCGTCTATGTCGGCGCGGTCGCGGTCCTCTTCCTCTTTGTCGTGATGATGCTCGACGTGGACTTCGTGCAGCTGCGCGAGGGCTTCCAGCGCTATGCGCCGATCGGCGCCATCATCGGCGGCATCCTCTTCCTGGAGCTGCTCTTCGTCTTCGGCACCTGGCAGTTCTCGGCCGACGCCTCCGAACTGCGGCTGTCGCCGACGCCGGCCGGGGTGTCCAACACCCAGGCGATCGGGCGGATCATCTACACGGACTACTTCTACCTGTTCCAGGGAGCGGGGCTGATCCTGCTGGTCGCCATGATCGGCGCGATCGTGCTGACGCTGCGCGAGCGGCAGGCCGACAGCAAGCGCCAGAACATCGGCGTCCAGGTCGCGCGCTCGCCGGTGCTGGTGATGGCGCAGCCGGTCGTCGGCCAGGGCGTCACGCGGGCGGAGATCCTCCGTCCGCTGCCGCCGCCGGTGAAGGCGGTGCCGGTCGAGCACCACGATCATGACGACGGTCACGGGGGGCACCACTGATGCTGACCATCGGCCTCGCGCACTACCTCACGGTGGGCGCCATCCTCTTCGTGCTCGG
>JAQGHZ010000284.1 GCA_028291485.1 Rubritepida sp.
CGCCCTGCAGAATGGCGGCGAGATGCGCGCCCTGCTCGGTCAGCAAGGCGAGGTTGTCCAGCGGATCGCCGTCCACCACCAGCAGGTCGGCGAAGGCGCCGGGCGCGACGCAGCCGATGCGCCCCTCCTGCCGCAGCAGCACGGCGGCATGGCCGGTCGCGCTGCGCAGCACCTCGGCCGCCGGGAGCACCCGACCGCGGATCACGAACTCCTCGGATTGCCGGCGGTGCATCGGCCCGAGCAGGTCGGTGCCGAAGGCCATCGTCAGCCCGGCCTGTCGCATGCGATCCAGCGATTCCAGCCCGGCCAGCCGCACGTCGACGATCTTCGCCACGGATTCCGGCCCGAGGCCGAGCGATGCGCCCTCCTCCTTCAGGGCCTGGTAGGTGACGAGGGTGGGGCAGGCGATGCAGCCGGCCGCGGCGGCCTCGGCGGCGGTCGCCTCGATGATGAGGTTGCAATGCTCCAGGCTGCGGATGCCCGCGCGCACGGCACGGCCGATCGCCTCGTCCGTGTAGAGATGCGCGGCCACATAGGTCTGCGCCATCGCGGCCTCCTCGACGGCAGCGCGCAACTCGGCATCGGAATAGCCGAGAAAGGCGATGGGATCGGAGGGCGAGGCCACGCCGCCATTGGCCATGAGCTTGATGTAGTCGGCGCCGCCCTTGATCTCCTCGCGGCAGGCGCGGCGCACGGCGTCCACGCCGTCGGCCACGCGGCCCATGGAGCCGAGGCGCGTCTCGAAGAAGGCGAAGTCGCGCGCGTCGGTGCGGGCGCGGAAGTCGGCATGCCCGCCCGTCTGCGAGAGCGCCTTGCCGCAGAGGGAGACGCGCGGCCCCTCGATCAGCCCTTCTTCCCAGGCCAGCCGCAGCCCGAGCGTGGCGCCGCCCAGGTCGCGCACGGTGGTGAAGCCGCGCATCAGCATCTCGCGCATGAGCTTTCCCGCGCGGAACGCCACCACGGCATCGGGCAGCAGTGCATTGGCCTGGAGGTTCACGACCGAGGCGATGAGATGGACGTGGCAGTCCACCAGCCCCGGCATCAGCGTCCGGCCGCCGAGGTCGATGCGCTGCGCGGAGGCACTCGTGATGGCCGGCGCGACCTCGCGGATCACCTCGCCCTCGACGAGGACCGACATGCCGGGCGCCGCCGCATCGGCAAAACCATCCCAGAGCCGGGCGTTTTCAAAGAGAATCATGGCAGTGCTCCCATCCGCCGCCCACTCAAGACGTTCCGAAAACCCTTGTGAAGACCGAACTGGACATCGTCCCTCGCGCTTCGCCATGTTGCGTGGGCAACTTCCGCATCGTGCTGGACTGCTCCAACAACCGCTACGTGAACGACGAGGCGATCTGCCAGTCCATCGTCGCCATGCTCCAGCGCGTGGGCATCCAGGCCCGGCTCGATACCGTGCCCTTCGGCCGCTTCCTGCAGCGCGGCGCCAACAAGGAGTATCAGTTCTGGATGCTGGGCTGGACGCCGGGCAATTTCGACATCACCAACCCCGGCCGCGAGCTGTTGGGCGAGGGCTCCTTCAACCGGGGCGGTTTCTCCGACCCTGACATGAACCAGCTCCTCGAGCAGATCGGCGTCGAGACGGACCAGCCGAAGCGGCAGGAGCTGGCCCGTGCCTACTGGACCCGGTTTCGCGAGCTGCTGCCCATGATTCCGCTGCACCAGGAGCCGCAGATGTTCGGCGTGCGCGACACCGTCGCGGAGTTCCAGATGCGAGTGAACGAGGATCTGGAACTGCGCGGCGTGCGGATGCGGGCGCGCTAGTCCGGCAAGCTTGCCGGCATCACCTTCGACGGAGGATGTAAAGCCGGCGCCACCTGATCGGGAACATTCTCGCAAAGCTGAAGGATTCCGCGTCCTCCCACGCGCTGCGACAAGACCGGTACCCCGCTTCGTCACCAGTATCCATCTCGTCGCCGACGTTGAGGAGCGGCGCCTTCAGCGGCCGCGGAACAGCGCGATGATGTCGCGGTCGGGGATGGCGGTATCCCGCTTTCGGCCCAGGAAATAGCAGGCGCACGCCGAATTGAACGACGCCTCGGTGCGCGACAGCAGGGGATCCAGATAGCGCAGGGGATAGGTCAGCAACAAAGCCAGAAACCGTAGCGCCGAACGCGGCCTGTGCCGGTCGGTGAGGGCCGTCAACATGTGCCTCGTCAGGTGGATGGCGGAATACCCAGGGCCACCCACCATGCCGCTGCGCAGATCGTCGAAGAAGCGGAACAGCCGGCGATGGCCGAGATAGGTGAAGCGGGTGAAATCGTAAGCACCCATGTGCACGGGCTGCAGAAACGGCGTCACGGCGAACACGAAGCCGCCCGGCTTCAGAACGCGCGTCATCTCGGCCACCACGCGCTGGGGATCGCAGACGTGTTCCAGCACCGATTCCGCGAAGACAGCGTCGAAGCTGGCGTCCGCGAAGGGCAGGTCATGCGCATCGCAGACGCAGGCGACGTTCTTGGCCAGCGCTACGTCGGTATAGGTGATTCGTCCGCCTTCCTGCTGCCGCTCGCCGGAGCCGATGATCAGCACCTCGGCCTCCGGACATTCGGCCAGGATCATGTCCATGGGCTGAAAGCCCACGCCGGGCACCGGCGCCTCCGACAGGCTTGTGGCGAAGCGACGGTACAGGCGTCGCAGCCCGCTGGTGCGGTCCACCGAGCCACCATACCCGCTGGCGCCCGCGTAACCGCGCTCGTTCGTATAGTCGGCGATGCGAAAGACGCTGTTATCCTCGTTCAGCAGCACGGGAATTCCGCCAACCAGGGGGAACCGGCGCCCACAGCCGTGGCAATCGAGTTGCTCTCCGTCGCGATCCAGCGACTGGCGACAAACGGGACATACGAATGGCGGCAAGACGGATCTCCAACTGCTTATGCGTTGACTTGCTGCTTCGTCGTTGTCCCTGACCGCTGCGAACTGCCGCGGCCCTGCGCCAAAAGGTCTGCGCCGTCCCGCGGCGTGAGCATCCCGGTCAGGGGGCGCGTGTTCGGCTCGCACGCGGACACCGTGATGCCGGTACCGCCTGACATCGATGTGAATCTTCGCCTCACCGCTCCGCCCCCTCTTCGCGTGAATGAACCTATAATCGGCGAGGGAGTTTACGAACAGTATGTAAAAGACATGTAAGGTTTATATAGATATTATACTTATCCGTTAACCCGGATTTCGGATTTGATTGGGCGGTGATTAAGCTCCCGATGGAGGACCCTTGAATGTTGCGCCCGCGAGGCGGCCTGGCGACCAGGAGGGTGGCCCCGATGCGCTAGCCAAGATCGGTATCAGCTTCGCGCCGACATGAATCTCGGCGCCGCCCTCATCGCTGCAAGACAAGATGAGTGTCGACGGCTTCTAATGCACCAGTTTCATCTCGGGGATGGATTCACTGGCGACCCAGAATCGCCCGATGCTGTCGGCATGGGTCGCCAGCGCCGCCGCATCGGCTTCGGCGGCCGGACGCGCCTCCAGGTCGAAATGATCGTAGCGGTTCTCGCCGCGCACCAGCGTGGCCGAGAGCCGCGTCGGCCCCACATGCTTCACCCGCGCTGGG
>JAQGHZ010000013.1 GCA_028291485.1 Rubritepida sp.
GCCCCATCCCCGCCGAGAGCACGTTGCCCACCGCCAGCAGCTGCGCGCCGCGATGGTGATAGACCACGCCCTTCGGCTTGCCCGTCGTGCCGGAGGTGTAGTTGAGCGCGATGGCGTCCCACTCGTCCGTTGGCAGGGGCCAGGCGAAATCCGCGTGGCCCTCGGCCAGCAGCGCCTCGTAGTCGAGGCCATCAAGCGTTTCCGCGGACGGCGCCTCGCTGTCGTTCACCTCGATGATCTCGGGCCGGTTCTCGCACTGCGCGAGCGCCGCGCGCAGCACCGGCACGAATTCGCGATCCACGATCAGCGCGCGCGCCTCTCCGTGGTCGAGGATATAGGCGATGGTCGCGGCATCGAGCCGCGTGTTGATGCTGTTCAGCACGCAGCCGGCCATGGGCACGCCGTAATGGCATTCCAGCATCGCGGGCGTGTTGGGCAGCATCGCCGCCACCGTGTCGCCGCGCCCGAGGCCGCGTTGCGACAGCGCATGCGCGAGCTGGACGCTGCGCGCGCGCAGCTCGGCATAGTTGCGGCGGATCGTGCCGTGCACCACGGCCAGGTGATCGGGGAACACCGCCGCGCTGCGCTCCAGGAAGAGCAGCGGCGTCAGCGGCTGGTGGTTCGCGGCGGTGCGCGGAAGCGCATCGTAATCGGAAGCGGACATCAGGGTGCATATCCAAACGTTTGCGCGATCACTCGCCGGGTCTTTTGCGGCCTGGCGGCGTCAGCGGCCTGGCGCGACGGACAGGCAGCGGCGATCGATCCGCGATCCTTCTGGGTCTGCACCTAGCGATCCTCCCAGTGCGGCGCGCGCTTGCCGAGGAAGGCGCCGATGCCCTCTGCGGCGTCGGCGGCCATCATGTTCTCGACCATCACCGCGCTCGCGGCGTCGTAGGCCTCGGCCAGCGGGAGGCCCGCCTGCGCGAGAAAGCCGCGCTTGCCCATCCGCACCGCCACCGCCGAGCGCGCGGCGATCTGCGAGGCGAGTTCCAGCGCACCCGCACGCGCATCTTCGGCGATGCGGTTGACGAGGCCGAGATCCTTCGCCTCCGCCGCGCTCACCATGCGGCCCGTGAGCAGCATCTCCATCGCCGCCTTGCGCGGGATGGCGCGTGAGACCGCGACCGCCGGCGTCGAGCAAAAGAGCGCGATGTCCACGCCCGGCGTGCAGAATTTGGACCCCGGCGTCGCCACCGCCATGTCGCAGCTCGCGACGAGCTGGCAACCGGCCGCCGTCGCGATGCCCTCGACGGCCGCGATCACCGGCACCGGATGGTTCACCACCTGCTGCATCACGCGGCTGCACAGCGCCATGGTGCGCGCGAAGATATCGCGGCCGCCGTCGGCCTCCTCTCGCGCCGCGGTCAGCTCGCGCAGGTCGTGCCCCGCGGAGAAGACCGGCCCATTCGCGGCGATCACCACGCAGCGCGCATCCTCGGACGCATGCAGCGCTTCGGCCAAGGCGTCCAGCATCCCGAGGCTCAGCGCGTTGCGGGCCTTGGCGCGGTCGAGCGTGATGAGCGCAACACCGTCGTTGCGTCGCTCCTGGACTATCATGGCGGGCTTCCCGGCTCGAACAGGGCCTGGGGCAGCCGATAGCGGCCCTGCCAGACGATCCAGACGACATCCGTGGGGCCCACGGCGTATTCCTCCACCTTCCAGCCTCCCGCCAGGCGCCGCCACAGCACGTAGGTGACGCCGTTGTCGAACTGCCCGCGTTCCACCCGCGCCCGATAGGGCGTCGCGACCCAGTCGATCGTCCCGTCCCCCTCGGGCCGCCGCGGCTGCAGGACGCCATAGGCATAGTCGCCGAAGCGCCGCAGTTCGCGCACGCCGAGGTGGATGGGGCCGTCGGTGGCGCGCATCAGCGTGGGGCGGATCGCGTCGAGCAGGAGCCGACGGTCCGGGTCGCCGCGGACGACGTCCATGGCATGCGGCTGCGCGCGCGCGGCGACCGGCAGCAGCAGCAGCAGCAGCAGCAGCAGCAGCAAGGGCAGGGCGGCACGACGCGCGATCATTTCGCCAGCACTCCCGCAATCTCCTCGAGGATGAGCGGATCCTCGATCGTCGGCGGCACGGTGTAGCGCTCGCCATCGGCGATCTTGCGGATCGTCCCGCGCAGAATCTTTCCCGAGCGCGTCTTCGGCAGCCGCGCCACCACGCGCGCCTCCTTGAAGGCCGCGACGGGGCCGATGCGCTCGCGCACCAGCGCGACGAGCTCGCGCGCCACGTCGCCGTCCCCGCGATTCACGCCGGCTTTCAGCACCACGAGGCCGAGCGGCGCCTGGCCCTTCAGCGCATCCGCCATGCCGACGACGGCGCATTCCGCGACATCGGGATGCGCGGCCAGCACCTCCTCTATCGCGCCGGTGGAGAGGCGGTGGCCGGCGACGTTGATGATGTCGTCGGTGCGGCCCATCACCCAGGCGAAGCCCTCCTCGTCGACCATCCCCGCATCCGAGGTGTCGTAGAAGCCGGGGAAGGTGGAGAGGTAGGCTTCGCGGAAGCGCTGCCCGGCGTTCCACAGCGTCGGGGCGCAGCCGGGAGGTAGCGGCAGCTTGAGCACCAGCGCGCCCTGCGTGCCGCGCGGCACCTCATGGCCCTCGGCATCGAGCGCACGCAGATCGTATCCCGGCGCGGGCTTGCCGCCCGCGCCCGGCCGAGGCTCGAACAGCCCGAAGCCACGGAAGCCCGCCGTGATGGGCCAGCCCGTCTCGGTCTGCCACCAATGGTCCACCACCGGCACGCCGAGCTTCTCCGTGGACCAGATGGCCGTCGGCGGATCGCAGCGCTCGCCGGCGAGATAGAGCGCCTCCAGCTTCGAGAGATCGTGCCGCTCCATCAGCGCGCCCTCCGGATCCTCCTTGCGGATGGCGCGGATCGCGGTCGGCGCGGTGAAGAGCACGCGCACCCCGTGCTCGGCGCAGACGCGCCAGAAGGTGCCGGCATCGGGCGTGCCGACCGGCTTGCCCTCGAAGAGCACCGAGGTGCAGCCCGCCAGCAGCGGCGCATAAACAATATAGGAATGCCCCACGACCCAGCCGACGTCGCTCGCCGTCCAGAAGACATCCCCCGCGCCGAGCCCGTAGATCATCCGCATGCTGGCGTTCAGCACCACGGCGTGCCCGCCATTGTCGCGCACGATGCCCTTCGGCTTCCCGGTCGTGCCGCTGGTGTAGAGGATGTAGAGCGGGTCGGTCGCGG
>JAQGHZ010000033.1 GCA_028291485.1 Rubritepida sp.
CCGAATCCAGGCTCGAATCGAGGCCGCCGCCCTCAGGGCCGGCCGCGACCCCGCGGCGGTCACCCTGGTGGCCGTATCCAAGACCCACCCCGCCGAAGCGGTGCTCGCCGCGCTTCAGGCCGGCCAGGCCGTCTTCGGCGAGAATCGGGTGCAGGAGGCGGCGCAGAAATTCCCGATGTTGCGCGAAAGCCACCCGGCCCTGCGGCTCCACATCATCGGCGGGCTGCAGACCAACAAGGCACGCGACGCCGTGCGCCTGGCCGACGTCATCGAGAGCCTGGACCGCCCGAAGCTCGCCCAGGCCATCGCCGAGGCCATGGTGAAGGAGAACCGGCGGCCGGAGCTGATGGTCCAGGTGAACATCGGCGACGAGCCCCAGAAATCCGGCGTGCCGCGCGCCGAGGCCCCCGCCTTCCTCCGTGCCTGCCTGGAGGAATGGGGCCTGCCTGTCACTGGCCTCATGTGCATCCCGCCGGCCGAGGGGGATCCGCGCCCGCACTTCGCGGCCCTGGCCGCGATGGCGAAGGAGCACGGGCTGGCCAAGCTCTCCATGGGCATGAGCGGCGACTTCGAAACCGCGATCGAGGAGGGCGCCACCCTGGTCCGCGTGGGCTCGGCGATCTTCGGCGCCCGGCCTTATCCCGCCGGAGCCTGACCCGTCGGCGGCGAGGCTTGGCCCACCCCTTGGACCGGTAGCCTCGTCGCCTCGGCCAGCGCCGCCGCCGTCCGGGCCGGCGAGGCCAGCTCGGCCCAGCGGCGATAGGCCCCCGCCACATCCTGCGAGGCAGCCTGCGCCCGCGCCGGGGGCAGCGGATCCGGCTCGCCGTTCAGCGCGGCCCGCAGCCGGGCGCCGGGCATGGTCATCTCGATCGCCGAGGCGACGCCCGCCAGCGCCATGCCAAGCGGCCCGCCCAGGATGCCCGCGCCCAGCACGCGCATCACGGGGTGGATGTCCTCGCCGGTCACCGCCCGGTAGGCGATGCCCACCCCCGGCAGATGATGCAGCGGGTTCAGCCCCTGCAGCACCTCGTCGAAGGTGATCTCGCCCGGGATGGGGATGGCCTCGTCCGGCCCCAGGGCCGGCCCGCCATCCATGGGCTCGGGCACGTCGAGCCGGCCGGGCGGGCGGAAGGCGAGGCGGATGGGGTCGGCCAGCATGGCATGCTCCTGGTGCGGGGGGCTCTCCCGAGTGAGCAACCCCCATGCCAAGCCGGGCCACCTTGCACAGCCCGATAAACCGGACCACATCAGGTCCGATTGAAGGACACCAGGACATGTTCATCGAGACCGAAAGCACGCCCAACCCCGCCACCCTGAAGTTCCTCCCGGGCCGGAACGTGATGGGCGACGCCGGCACGGCCGATTTCGTCGCCGGCGACGACGCGACCCGCGCGCCGATGGCCAGCCGCCTCTTCACGCTCGACGGCGTGGCGCGCGTCTTCCTGGGCGCGGATTTCATCACTGTCACCAAAACCGACGCCACCGACTGGCAGGCCTTGCGCCCGCAGGTCCTCGGCGCCGTGATGGAGCATTTCCTGTCCGGCCTCCCCGTCATCGAGGGAGTCGGCGCCGATGCGGAGGAGGATTTCGATCCGGCCGATGCCGAGATCGTGGAGCAGATCAAGGAGCTCCTGGACCAGCGCGTCCGCCCGGCCGTAGCCGGCGACGGCGGCGACATCGTCTTCCGTGGCTTCCGCGACGGCATGGTGAAGCTGACGATGCAGGGCGCCTGCAGCGGTTGCCCCTCCTCGCGCGCCACGCTCAAGCACGGCGTCGAGAACATGCTTCGGCACTATATCCCCGAGGTCGTGGCGGTGGAGCAGGTGGAGGGCTGAGGCCCATTGGCGTCCCTCCGATTGATGGTGTGAATGACCTTCATGGCGCCCCACGGGATGGCGGGGCGCTGCGCGCGCCGCCATAGTCCGGGCATCAACCTGATCCCGGAGCCTTTCCGATGTCCAACACGCTCGACGCCGCCGCCCTCGACACGCTGTTCCGCAGCGCGCGCACCCAGAACAAGTGGACGGACGCTCCCGTTACCGACGAAGAGCTGCACGAGCTCTATGATCTGCTGAAATTCGGCCCGACCAGCGCCAACTCCTCGCCCGCGCGCTTCGTCTTCGTGCGCTCGCCCGAGTCCAAGGCCAAGCTGAAGCAGGCGCTTTCGGCCGGCAACACCGAGAAGACGATGCTGGCGCCGGTCACCGTGATCGTCGCGCACGATCCGAAGTTCTACGACCATCTGCCGCGCCTCTTCCCGCATGCGGACGCCAAGAGCTGGTTCGCCGGCAATTGGTCGCTGGCCGATGCGACCGCCTTTCGCAACGGCACGCTGCAGGGCGCCTATCTGATCTTGGCGGCGCGCGCCCTAGGCATCGACAGCGGCGCGATGAGCGGCTTCGACAACGCCAAGGTGGACGAGCTGTTCTTCGCCGATTCGGGCTTCAAGTCGAACTTCCTCATCAACCTCGGCCATGGCGATCCGGCCGGTGTGATGGAGCGCCTGCCGCGCTTCGACTTCGACGAGGTCGCGAAGATCGTCTGAAACGCCCATAACGCAAGGCGCCGGCCGCTCGCGCGGCCGGCGCCATTGCTTGCCTCCGTCGGGGGGCGAATTAATGCCGGGCTTCGCCCATCCAGTCCGCAGCGAGGTTCGGCTCCGCCTGGGCCATCCCACGTGCCCGCAGCCGCGCGGCGAGGCGCGCCTCGCTCTGCAGCTTCGCGACCCGGTCGCGATCCGCCTGCTTGCGGCCGCGATCCTGCCAGACGAAGACGAGCGGGATGCAGGCGAGCGCCAACATGAACACACCCAGCATATGTGGCGCGAGCGCTTCCAGACCGACCAGCATGACCCGAAGCTCCTTGTCGCGGGCGACGGCCCCGCTCGACATGCGGGGGCATCCATCGGCCGGGCTCCCCTTTTAGAAACCCTTTCCTGAACATGGACTGAGTGGCCAGTTCAGCCTTCGTTCAGCACCAACGAGCGAAGCCGCCCCATGCGCCGTCGACTCCTGCCGTTCCTGGCCCTTCCGCTGCCTCTCCTCGCCAGGCCAGCCGCGGCGGAACGGCGGGACCATGAGCGGGCCCGCGCCGCGCTCGAGGCCGGGGAGATCCGCCCCCTGTCCGAGATCCTCTCCGGGGTCGAGCGCCAGTTCCATGGCCGCGTCATCGAGGCCGAGCTGGAGCTGGACGACGGCCAGTGGCGCTACAAGATCAAGATCCTGCCGCCCAATGGCGAGGTCTTCACGGTCGAGCTCGACGCCGCCACCGGCGCGCTGATCCATTCGACCCGCCGAAGCCCACCCACCTGAAGCTCCCGAAACGCACGACGCCGGCCACTCACGTGGCCGGCGTCGTGCAGCATATGCGCTTTCGCCCGGAATCGCGGCGTCTAACGTCCGCCGGCGAGGTGGACATCCCCCGCCACGGGGGCCGGGACGCGCTTCAACTTCTGCGCGCGGCTCGCCTGCTTGCGGCCGCGATCCTGCCAGACGAAGATCAGCGGGATACAGGCCAGCGCGATCATGAACACGCCCAGCAAATGCGGCGCGAGCTCTTCCAGATCGATGAACATGGCTTCAAGTTTCCTTCCGCGACCTAGGCTGCGGCAAGTTGACGCCGCTCACCCATTCGCTATCCCCCTTCTACGCTCGCCTTCCTGAACCGGGACTGAGTGTCCGATTCAGCCCTTGTTCAGCCCTTCGGGATCAAATCACACCCGCATGCGTCGCCGCCTCCTGCCGCTCCTGGCCGTTTCCACCGTCCTGGCCGCGCCTGCCGCGGCACAGGACCGGCGGGACCATGAACGAGCCCGCGCCGCGTTGGAGGCCGGGCAGATCCGCCCCCTCTCCGAGCTGTTGGCCGAGGTCGAGCGCCGCTTCCGCGGCCGCGTCATCGAGGCGGAGCTGCAGCTGGACGACAGCCAGTGGATCTACGACATCAAGATCCTGCCGCCCAACGGCAGGCTCTTCACGGTCGAGCTGGATGCCGCCACCGGCGCGCTGATCCGCTCGCGCGGCCCGGTGCAGGAGCGCAACTCCAACGAACCGCCTCCCGTGCCGCGGACCTCCGCCGGCAAGCGGTAGCCGTCCGACCGCGATGGACCGCACCCGCCCATCGCGTGCATGATCGCCGGATGCGCCTGCTCATTGTCGAGGACACCCCCGAGCTGCACCAGCAGCTCCGCACCGGCCTGACCGAGGCGGGCTTCGCCGTGGACGGCGCCTTGGACGGCGAGGAAGCCCTCCACCTCGGCGAGACCGAGCCCTACGACGCCGTCGTGCTCGACCTTGGCCTGCCGCGGGTGGACGGTCTCACCGTGCTGCGCCGCTGGCGCGCGACCGAGCGCACCATGCCCGTCCTCATCCTCACGGCCCGCGACTCGTGGAGCGAGAAGGTCGAGGGGCTCAACGCCGGCGCCGACGACTACCTCGCCAAGCCCTTCGCCATGGGCGAGCTGGTGGCCCGGCTCAACGCGCTGATCCGCCGGTCCAACGGCGTCGCCCGGCCCGAGCTCACCTTCGGCGACGTGCGGCTCGACACCGCCACCCGCGGCGTCTCGCGCGCCGGCCA
>JAQGHZ010000040.1 GCA_028291485.1 Rubritepida sp.
GATGGTCGCAATCTGCGGGCCTTCCGGCCGGCCAGGTGCGAACACCATCGGATCGAACTCGCCGAAGCCCAGCGCAGCGATGCCGCGCGCTGCCGTCACCGCGCCGACCTCGCGGCCGAGCGCAAGCCAGACCGGCAGACGCTGCGGATCGGCGAAATTGGCCGACATGGAATCGTCGGTCAGCGCCGTGCCAAACAGCATCGCGCCATAGGCGAGCTTGCCCCAGAGATAGCCCCAGATATTCTCGGTCAGGACGGCATCGGGCTCGAAGATGGCGAGCGTGGCGTGCATCGCCCGCGCACGTTCGGTGATCATCCCGTCGATCTCGCCCACCACCGTGGCGCCGCGATTGCCAAACAGGATGCGCCCGGGCGCGATCCAATCCGCACCGAAATTGACGATACAGCCCATGGTGCGCGCAGCACCGATCTGGGCCGCGATGGCGCGCTCGTTCAATCCGTTCTGCGCGGAAAGGACAAAGCCATCCTCGGTCAGGAAGGGCTTGAGGGCGGCCGTGGCGGCGACCGTGTCCTGCGCCTTCACCGCCAGGATGATGCGACGGTATTGGCCATGCAGGGACGCGGGCGTCGTGGCGCGCACCGCCTGCGTGAACTCCTCGACCGGCCCCTCGATGGTGAGGCCCTGCGCGTTCATGGCGGCGACATGCGCCTCTACCTGATCCACGAGCAGCACATCCTCCCCGGCCCGCGTCAGATAGGCGCCGAGCGTACCGCCGATGGCGCCAGCGCCCCAGATCAGCAGCGTGTCGCGGCTCATGCCCAGCCATCCCGCAGAATGTCGCGCGTTTCCTCGACGGCGACGTTCCAGATATCCAGCATTTCCTCATCCGGCCGCTGATAAACGCCGCCGAAATTGCCGTCGCCGAGCAGACGCCGCGCTTCAGCGGGCGGCAGGCTGCGAAGCCGGTCGAGGTCCACCACGGGCTTGCGCCCTTCAGGCTGGGCCAGGTTGGCGAGGCGCGTCCAAGGAAAATTCTCCATCCAGGAGGCATGCGAAGCGATAGGATCGTAATGCCTCACCCGCGCCAGGGTGCGCGGCGCATTCCACCAATTGTGGAAACGGATGCGGCAATCCGGATGCGCGCCCATGAACTCCAGCGCCGCCGCCTGCGAGGGCGTGTTGCCGCCATGGCCATTGACCAGAAGGATGCGCCGGAAGCCCGTCCGATGCAGGCTGTCCAGCACATCCCACACCACGCGCGCATGCGTCTCCGCACGCAGCGAGACCGTGCCCGGATAGGCCATGAAGGAAGGCGTGATGCCATAGGCCAGCGCCGGAAACACCGGTACGCCCAAGGGCTCCGCCGCCTCGGCCGCGACGCGCTCGGAGAGGATGCTGTCCACCGACAGGCTCAGATGGGCGTGCTGCTCGGTACTGCCCAACGGCACCACGGCGCGATCATCGGATGCAAGCCAGGCCTCGACCTGCATCCAGTTCATCTCGGCGATCTTCATGACGGGCGCCTCAACGGGCCACCGGCACGATATCCATCGCCAGCGTATCCTCGTCGGCGCGGGCGCGAACCAGGTTCACGCGGTCCCGCCGCATCGCCCAGGCCGAGGTGATGGAAGTCAGCGGCAGCGAGACACGCAACGCATTGAACCGCGCGCCAACCTGCCGGAGCAATTGCTCGCGCCTGGCATTGTCGAGTTCGACCGCAGCCTGCTGGATCAGGCTGTCCAGCTCCGCATCAGAGAAGCCGCGCCAATTGAAGGCGCCCAGGCGCAGAGCCGGGTTGTTGGTGTGACCGACCGAGGAATAGGTGTAGTGCGCCTCTCCCGTCAGCGTGCCCCAGCCCGACATCACGGCCGAAAGCTCGCCACGCGCGCGGGCGGGGAACAGCACGGCCGCGGGCTGGCCGGCGGCCTGCACCTCGATGCCGATACGCGCCAGCATCTGCGCCATGGCCGTGCCCACGCCACGGTCACCCGGCAGGCGGTCATTGGTGAAGTTCAGCGTGAAGCGGAAACCATTGGGCAGCCCGGCCTCGGTCAGCAACGCACGCGCGCGGACCAGATTGGGCGTCGGCACGGGGAGTGCCGGGTCGAAGCCGAAGATGCGCGGCGTGACCATCTGACCCTGCGGCGTGCCAAGGCCCTCCATCGCGACCTCCGCCAGCACTCGGCGGTCCAGCGCCAGGTCCACCGCCTCACGGACACGCGGATCACGGAAGGGGTTCTGCGCAAGGCGCGAACCATCCCGCGCGCTGACCTGCGGTGTCGGCTCGCGGAAGTCGAACTCCATGTTGAAGACATAGACCGTGTCGGCCTTGATCACGCGCAGCGTCGTATCGCGCTCCATCGTCGTCACATCGGCGGCGGGGACGCGGACGATCATGTCCACCTGACCCGTACGCAGTTGCGCCACGCGGGCTGCGTCATTGGGGATTTCGCGCCGGACATGGCGCGCCCAGGGCTGGCGGCCATTCCAATACGTTTCGTTGCGTTCCAGGATCAACTGCTCGCGCGGCGTCCAGGAGATGAAGCGATAGGGACCGGTGCCGATGGCGGCGCGACCCGAGTTGAATGCCTCGTTGCTGTCCTGTGGCGTCAGCCCGGCCGTGGCCCGGGCGGATGTGATGAACAGCCGGATGAAGTCGTTGGGCAGGGTCGGCGCCGGGCCATCGGTGACGATGCGGATCGTCAGCGGATCAACGATCTGCACATCCTGCACGCGGCGCACGTAGATGCGCGTGGGGTTGGGGCCGGACAGCGCCTGCATGCGCCGGATCGAGGCCGCGACATCCTCCGCCGTGAAGGGCGAGCCGTCATGGAAAGTGACGCCCGCGCGCAGCTTGAACTCCCAGGTCGTCGCATCCACCGCGCGCCAGCTTTCGGCAAGACCGGGTTCCAGCTGGAGCTGGTCGCCGGACCAGACGAGCGTGTCGAAGACGTGCTTCAGCGCCTCGGCCTGGGTGCCGGTCGCGGTGAAATGCGGATCGATCGATTCCGGCCCGGCCCGCACGCCCAACGTCAGGGTCTGCGCCTGGGACGCGGTGCCGATCATGGCCATGGCAGCAGCGAGAACGATGCGCTTGAGGTTCAATTTCATGGTGTGCTGTTCCGACCCGAAATTCCATCACATGCTAGGAACGACGAGGCCCGCTGTCGATGGCCCACATAGGAAGCTGATGCCCGGCTATATCATCCAACGCCTGCTCCAGGCCGGCCTGGTCATGCTCGCCATGTCGGCCCTGGTTTTCGCGGGCGTGCATGCCATCGGCAATCCGATCGACCTGCTGATCTCGCCCGATGCGACTCAGGACATCCGCGCCGCCGCCATCGCCCATTATGGGCTGGATCAACCGCTCTGGCGGCAATACCTCGCCTTTCTGGGCCGGCTGCTGAGCGGTGATCTCGGGCGTTCGCTGGTGTTCAACATCCCTGTGACGGAACTCGTCTTCAGCCGCATGCCGGCGACGCTGGAACTGGCGCTCTCCGCCGTTCTCATCGGTGCCGTCATCGGCGTGCCGCTTGGCATGTGGGCCGGCTACCGTCCGGACAGCGTCGTCTCGCGCGGGATCATGGCGGTCTCCGTGCTGGGATTTTCCGTGCCGACCTTCTGGGTCGGGCTGATCCTCATCCTGACCTTCGCGGTCAATCTCGGCTGGCTACCCGCCGGCAGCCGCGGCCCGACGGTGGAGGTCTTCGGCATCGGCTGGTCCTTCCTGACGCTGGAGGGCCTGCGCTTCATGCTGCTGCCGGCGCTGAACCTCTCACTGTTCAAACTCGCGCTGATGATCCGGCTCGCGCGCGCCGGCACAAGGGAAGCGATGCTGAGCGACACGGTGAAATTCGCCCGCGCCGCCGGCCTCTCCGAATTCACCATCCTGCGGCATCATGTGCTGCGGCTGATCTCCATCCCTCTCGTCACGGTCTTCGGGTTGGAATTCGGCTCCACGCTGGCGTTTGCCGTGGTCACGGAGACGATTTTCTCCTGGCCGGGCGTGGGCAAGCTCATCATCGATTCCATCACCTCGCTCGATCGGCCGGTGATGGTGGGATACCTGGTGCTGGTCGCCTTCCTCTTTGTCACGCTGAACCTCGTGGTCGATCTCTCCTATGCGCTGCTGGACCCCAGGCTCCGGCGCGGGAGGCATGCGGCATGAGGCGCTTCTGGGACGAGTATGCCGAGAACCGGGTGGCGTTGTTCGCGCTCGTCGTCGTCGTCATGACCATCGCCGCGGCGCTGCTGGCACCCTGGATCGCGCCGCAGGACCCCTTCGACCTCGCGGCGCTTGATCTGTCGGACGCACGCCGCCCACCCGGCACGGTGGGTTTCAGCGGCATGACCCATTGGCTCGGCACCGATGCGCAAGGGCGGGACCTGCTCTCGGCCATCCTGTTCGGCCTCAGGATTTCGCTGGAGATGGGGGTGGCGGCGGGTGCCGTGGCACTCGCCATCGGGGTTACGCTGGGCATCCTTGCCGCGCATGCCGGCGGCTGGATCGAGAATGCGGTGATGCGCGTGATCGACCTGCAACTGGCATTCCCGCCAATTCTTCTGGCGCTGGTGCTGGTGGCCATTCTGGGCCAGGGGAAGCTGCCGCTGATCGTGGCGCTGGTCACCGCGCAATACGCCTATTTCGCACGCACTGCCTATGGCGCGGCTGCAGCCGAGCGCCAGAAGGAGTATGTGGAAGCGGCCCGCGCCACGCCGCTTTCCCCGGCCCGCGTGGTGTTTGGCCATATCCTGCCCAATTGCCTGCCCCCTCTCATGGTGGTGGCGACCGTGCAGGTGGCCAACGCCATCGCGCTGGAAGCGACGCTCTCGTTCCTGGGACTGGGCTTGCCGCCGACCGAGCCCTCTCTCGGCATGCTCATTGCCAATGGCTTCCCCTACATGATGAGTGGCCGGAGCTGGATTTCGGTCTATCCCGGCGTGGCCCTTATCATCCTGATCGTCGCGATCAACCTGGTCGGTGACCAGTTGCGTGACCAGTTCAACCCGCGTCTACGTCGATGACGCTTCTCCAGGTGCGCGACCTGCGCACGCATTTCCTGACGCGCGCGGGCGCCGTGAAGGCGGTCGATGGCGTCTCCTTCGAGCTTGGGCGTGGAGAAATCCTCGGGCTGGTGGGCGAAAGCGGTTCGGGTAAATCGGTCACGGGCTTCTCGCTGATCGGCCACGTCGATCCGCCCGGCCGCGTGGTCGGCGGAAGCATCCGGTTTGACGGGCAGGAGCTGGTCGGCCTTGCCCCGCCTCGCATGCGCGAATTGCGCGGCCGCCGCATCGCCATGGTCTTCCAGGACCCGGGCGCCACGCTGAACCCCGTGCTCACCATCGGCCAGCAGATGGTGCTGGCCGTGCAGGCGCATCGGCGCCTCCCCGAGCGCGATGCGCGTGCCCTCGCGGCAGAGCGCCTGACACGGCTCGGCATTCCCGAGGCCCCGGCGCGGCTCGATGCCTATCCGCATGAATTCTCGGGCGGCATGCGCCAGCGCGTCGCCATCGCCATGGCGCTGCTGCATGGGCCCGACCTCATCATCGCCGATGAGCCGACGACCGCGCTGGATGTCTCGATCCAGGCGCAGATCCTGGTCGAGATGCGGGCATTGGCCCGCGAAAGCGGGACAGCGCTGATCTGGATTTCGCATGACCTCGCGGCGGTGGCGGCCGTCGCCGATCGCATCATGGTCATGTATGCGGGGCGCATCGTGGAGGCTGGCCCCGTGCGGGCCACACTCGCCGCCCCTCGCCACCCCTATACGCGCGGGCTGCTGGACAGCCTGCCGGCCACGACCGAGCCGGGAGCGCGGCTACGGCAAATTCCGGGCCATACGCCTGCACTCCTCTCGCTGCCGCCGGGCTGCCCCTTCGCGCCGCGCTGCGGATACGCGGATGCGACCTGCATGACCGCTCCGCCCGTCATCGAGCAGGATGGCCGCATGGCCCGGTGCCATCACCTGCTGGAGCCCTCGCCATGACCGCGCTGCTGGTCGCCGCAGCCGTCACACGGAGCTTCGTGCGGCGCCCGTCACTGGGTGACCGCATCGCCG
>JAQGHZ010000058.1 GCA_028291485.1 Rubritepida sp.
CCCGGGGAAGCGGAGGAACGCCCATGGACACGAGCGAGATTGATGCGATCCGCCAGTTGCTCGCCTCGAAGCCGCGGCCGGTCGGCTGGTCGGAGCGTCGGCAGCGCATCGACGAAGTCGGCTCCACCTGGCCGCCAGCCGAGGGCATCGCGCTGGAGGCCTTCGACCTGGACGGGGTGCCCGGCGAATTCTCCATCGCCCCCGGCAGTGATGCCTCGCGTGTCCTTCTCTACTTCCACGGCGGCGGCTACTGCTCGGGATCGATCCGCAGCCATCGCCGGCTGGTCACCGAAGCCGGGCGGGCCGGCGGGCTGCGAACCCTCGCCGTCCAGTACCGGCTGGCCCCGGAGCACCCCTACCCCGCCGCGCTCGACGATGCCTGGACCGCTTGGCAGTTCCTCCGGCAGCGGCAGGGCATGTCAGCCGATCGGATCGCCATCGGCGGCGACAGCGCGGGTGGCAATCTCGCCGTGGCGCTCATGAACCGGCTCCGCGAAGCCGGCGAGGCCCTGCCCGCCTGCGGATGGCTGGTGTCGCCCTGGACCGACCTCACCCAGTCCGGCGAGACCCTGGCGACCAAGGACGGCGTCGATCCGCTCATCCATCGCGCCTATCTGGACGAGCTGGCCGCAGCCTATGTCCCGGCCGGCCTAGAGGCGAAGGACCCGCGGATCTCGGTCCTCTGGTCCGATCTCGCGGGCCTCCCGCCGATCCTGATCCAAGTCGGATCGGCCGAGACGCTGATCGACGATTCCACGCGCTTTGCGCGCGCGGCGGGCTGCGCCGATGTCCAGGTTTCCCTCGAGATCTGGCCGCACATGATCCACGCCTGGCCCATGTGGAACGCCCGTCTGGAGCAGGGCCGCCAGGCGCTGGCCAGCGCGGGTGCCTTCCTGCGGCGGCACCTGCGGGCCTAGGCTCGCGGCACATCATCCAGGGACCGCGCCATCAGCACCCGCCTGCCCCCGCTGCGCAGCCTGCGTGCCTTCGAGGCCGCCGGTCGCCTCCTGAGTTTCTCCGCCGCCGCCACCGAGCTCGGCGTCACGCCCGGCGCGATAAGCCATCAGATCCGCCAGCTCGAGGAGCATCTCGGCGCGCGGCTCTTCGACCGCCAGCACCGCGAGGTCGTCCTCACGCCGCAGGGCCAGGCCTATCTCCGCTCGATCGGCGACGCCTTCCGCCGCATCGAGGAAGACACGCGGGTTCTCTTCTCGGCCAACGACCCAACGAGCCTGCGCGTCTATGCCTCGGTGAATCTCGCCCAGCGCTGGCTGGTGCCGCGGCTGTCGCGCTTCGTGTCCCGGCACCCGACCATCGCGCTCGACCTCGCGGCCGAGGGCGGGCCGCCTCCTTCCCTGACGCCGCGGCGCTTCGACCTCGCGATCACGCACGGCGTGGCGCCGCTGGCCAAGGCGGAGCCGTCGCGCCTCTTCGACGGGCGGCTCGTGCCGGTGTGCAGCCCCGGCTACCTCGCCGGCCGCGCGCCGATCACCCACCCCTCGCAACTCGACCCGGACCGGTTGATCCACGCCCGCAAGCGCAAGGGCGACTGGCGACGCTGGCTGAAGCTGGCGAAGGAACCCGGGATCGACGCCGGACGCGGGGTCAAGTTCGAGGACATGAACCTCGCCTATCTCGCGACGGTTTCGGGCATGGGGGTGATGCTGTTCTTCGCGAATCTGATCGCCGACGACCTGCGCACCGGACGGCTGGTGATGCTCTTCGATCTGGCACTGACGGAGGAGCCGGACTGGCTCGTCTATGCGACGCCGGCGCCGGAGCGGGAAAGGGCCACGATGCTGCTGCGGGACTGGCTGCTCGCGGAAGCCTAGACTAGGGCCTTATTCCAGCGCGTGATTCAGACCTTCGGCACCTAAGTGCCTTCGGTCATCACGCTTTAACCCGGCATTTCACCCCTCGCCTGCCGCGCCTCGATCTCCGCGATAGCCTTCGGCAGATCGGCGATCGAATCCACCACCAGATGCGCCCCCGACGCGACCAGCTCCTTCGTCGCGCGCGCCCGCATCTCCGCCTTCTCCGCCTCGCTCGCCTTCGCCATCTCGGCTTCCGAGAGACCCGCGATATTGCCCGAGAGCGCGAAGCCCACCGCCCAGGCGCCCGCATTCCGCGCCTCGCCGATGCCCGGCGGCGTGTCGTCGCACTTCACCATGTCGCTCGCGGGCCAGATGCCCATGGTGGCCATGGCCCACCACATCTGCAGCGGCGCCGGGCGGCCGGCCGCGAGGTCGCCCGCGCAGACCATCACCTCGGGCGAGAAGCCCTGTTTCGCGGCGAGCGGCGCCAGGCGTTTCATGATCGGCCGCGTGTAGCCGGTGGTGGAGCCGATGCGGATGCCGCGCGCGGCGCACCAGTCGAGCGTTGCCTTCGCACCGCCGATGAGCGTGGAGTGCTCGGGCGTCTCGACGGCCGCGATGTTCAGCGGCTCGAAGATTTCGAACACCGCGTCGATATCGGCCTCGCCGAAATCATGCCCGTGCTTCGCGCGCCAGGCGGCCGCCGTGTGCGGCGCGGTGCCGACGAGGCGAATGTGGTCGCGCTTGGCCATTCCCATGGGGCCGCGCGCGTCCTCGATGCTGATCGCCACGCCAAGTCGCGAAAAAGCCTCTTGGAAGGCCGCCATGGGCGCGCGGCTGCCGAAATCGAGCACGGTGCCGGCCCAGTCGAAGATCACGGCGCGGATCATACAGGAAACTCCATACCCATGAGGTCGGCGAGCACCTCCTCGGCCAGGCCGAAGGCCGTGGACGCCCCGGTGCCCGAGGTGACGGAAACGAGGCGCACGCCCGGCAGCGGCGTCTCGAAGAAGGCGTCTTCGGCTGCGGAAGGGTAGACGCCCACCCAGCGATCGATGGTGCGCGGCGGCGAGCCCAGCACCTTCGTGAATTCTTCGAGGATCAGCGCGTCCACATGCTCCGGCTGGAAGGGATCGGGCGTGTCGGCATAGTGGTGGCTGTCGCCGACGACGAGGCTGCCGTCGGCGCCCTGCACCACGATGAGGTGCACGCCGTTGTCGAGCATCTCGCCTTGCTCGGCCTTCAGCCGCTCGCGTAGCGCCGGCAGCGACGGGCTCGCGTGATAGCCGCGATAGCGGTGCAGGCCGAGGTCGCTCATCACCGGGGCGGGGAGTTTCCAGCCGGGATCGGCGAGGCGCAGCATATGCAGCTTGCACAGCGTGGTGCCCCGTGCGGCGAAGCTGTCCGGGAAGAGCGACACGATGTCCGTGCCCGGGCAAACCACGATGTGCGGCGCGGTGAAGGTCGTGTGCGGCGTGACGACGCGCCCGCTCTCGACGGTCAGCGCCGCCACGCGCGACAGCAGCGCGACGCCGTGGCGCTCGGCGAGCCAGGCGCGCAGCCGCGGCACGGCCTCGCGGCTCTCCACGCGGATCTCGTGCGGCGAATGCAGCGCGCCGAGCAGGTCACGCGAGAGCGGCTCCGGGATCTCTGCGGGCGGCAGGACGCGGCAGCCCTCGCCCATCGGACCGCGGGCAAATTCCTCGAGGACGGCGAGCGCCTCGGGCCGGCGTGCGGCCATCAGCATCCCCCGCTGGAGCACGGGAATGCCCGCCTCCTCGCAGACCTCCGTCCAGACGTCGCGCGACCGCCGCGCGCGGCGCCAGGTGTGCGGCGCCCCCTGCCCCGTCACGGTGATGAATCCGAAATTGCGGATCGAGGCGCCGTTGGGCTGCGCGTCGCGATCGATCACCGCGACGCGCTGGCCGGCACGCGTGGCGGCCAGCGCATGCGCCAGCCCCACGATGCCATGGCCCACGACGAGAAGGTCGTAGGAGGTCTCCATCAGACGCCCGGCGGACGCTTGCCGCGCGTGCCGTTCTCACGCTCCAGCGCATGGCCGGCGGCGAGCACGAAGCCGTCCGTCCAGGGTTGGCCGACAAGCTGCACGGAGGTGGGCAGGTCGCCCTCGCCGAGCCCCGTGCAGACCGAGAGCGCGGGCCAGCCCAGCACGTTGAACGGGATGGTGAAGTTGGCGCGCTCCAGCGAGGACCATTTCGGCACCTCGGTGATCTTCGGCGCCTCGGCCGGAGCGGCGGCCGTGACGAGAAGGTCATAGCCGGCAGTAGCGGCGAAGCTGCGCTCGATGAGCTGACGCCGCTTGCGTTGCGCCTGGATGTAGTCGCCGGCGGAGAGCAGGCTCGCGAGTGCCAGGCGTGTGCGCAGCAGCTCGCCATACTTCATGGGCTGCTCGCGCATCCACTTCTCGTGGACGGCCCAGGCCTCGGCGAGGAGGATCACCCAGCCGGCCGCGTTGAACTCCTGCATGGGCGGCAGCGTGACGTCGCTGACCTCCGCGCCGAGCTTGCGGAAGATGGCGCAGCTCTCCTCGATGCCATCAAGCGTCGCGGCCGAGGCCGGCACGTCCTTCTCGTGGAAATGGCGGATCACGCCGATGCGGCGGCCGCGCATGTCCTGGTTGACGTCGAGGCTCGGCGTCGGGCGGTCCGGGCTGCCGGGATCGGCGGGATCGTGCCCGGCCATGGCGCCGAGCAGGATCGCGCAGTCCTCGCTGGTCCAGGCGAGCGGGCCCGCATGATCCAAAGTCTGCGCCAGCGGCAGGATGCCGGTGCGCGAGCAGAAGCCGTAGGTCGGCTTGATGCCGGCGAGGCCGCACAGCGCCGCGGGGCCGCGGATGGAGCCACCCGTGTCGGAACCCGTGCCGCCCAGCGCCAGGCCCGCCGCGACGGCCGCGCCCGTGCCGGAGGAGGAGCCGGCCGTGAAGTGATCCGTGTTCCAGGGATTGCGCACCGGCGGCCAGGGCAGGTCGAAGCTCGGCCCGCCGAAGGCGAATTCGTGCGTGGCCAGCTTGCCCAGCAGCACCACGCCCGCGTCGCGCCACTTGGCGACGGTGACGGCGTCGGTCTGCGGCACATGGCCCTGCATCTGAGCCGAATGGCCCGTCGTGGCGATGCCGGCCGTCGTATAGATGTCCTTGTGGCCGATCGGGATTCCGTCGAGCTTCCCCTTCAGCGTGCCCGCCATCTGGCGCGCTTCGGCCGCCCTGGCATCGGCCATGGCGCG
>JAQGHZ010000069.1 GCA_028291485.1 Rubritepida sp.
GACCACATCGCCGGCCGACATGCCGCGGGCCGCGACGCGGTCCGGATCGAGCCAGACGCGCATGGCGTAGTCGCGCGCGCCGAAGACCTGCGCGTCGCCCACGCCTTCAAGCCGCGCGAGACGGTCCTTGATGGTCAGCGTGGCGTAGTTCGACACGTATTCCGGGCTGCGGCTGCCGTCGGGCGAGAGCATGTGCACGACCATGAGGAAGTCCGGCGAGGCCTTCTTCACCGTCACGCCCAGGCGCCGCACGTCCTCGGGAAGGCGGGGCTCGGCGATGGCGACGCGGTTCTGCACGAGCACCTGCGCCTGGTCGACATTCACGCCCTGGCGGAAGACGACGCTGATGGCCACGCGCCCGTCACCGGTGGATTGCGAGGAGAGGTACAGCATCCCGTCGACGCCGTTGATCTCCTGCTCGATCGGGCCCGCCACGGTGGAGGCGATCGTCTCCGCCGAGGCGCCGGGATAGAACGCCGTCACCTGCACGGTGGGCGGCGCGATCTCGGGGAATTCGCCGATCGGCAGGCGCGTCGCGGCGATGGCGCCGATCAGCGTGATGGCGATGGAAAGGACCGCCGCGAAGACCGGGCGGTCGATGAAAAATCGGGCGAGGCGCATGGTCTTGATCCTCAGACGCCGGACACCGGCTTGGGGTCGCGCCTCTGCGGGGCGCGCTGGTTTTCAATGTCCGGCCGGGGCGCGCCGGCCGCTTCTGCGGCCGGCTTCGTCGGTGTGGCCGGTTAAGTCGCCACTATTCGGCGGAGGCCAGCGGCGCCGGCCCGATGCTGCCCGCCTGGGCCGTCACCGGCGCACCGGGGCGCGCACGATGCAGGCCGCCGATGATCACGCGGTCCTGCGGCGTCAGGCCGGAGCGCACGACGCGCAGCCCATCCACCAGCTGGCCGAGCTGCACCGGCTTGGGGGCGACCGTGCCCTGCTCGTTCACCGTCAGCACCATGCGCCCGCCCTGGTCGGCGAGGATGGCGGAGTCCGGGATCAGCAGCGAGGCGCTGTCGCCCACGAAAAGCCGCAGCCGCGCGAAGCTGCCCGGCGTCAGCAGGTAGTCGGGGTTCTGCACCACGGCGCGGCCGCGGATGGTGCCGCTGCGCGCGTCGAAGACGCTGTCCACGAAGTCGAGCCGGCCCTGATGGGTGAAATCCGTCTCGTCGAGCAGGCGCAGCTGGACGGGCGTGCCCTCCTGCGCGCCGCCGGGCCGCATGCCGCCGGCCGCCGCGCGGGCATAGCGCAGGTACTGCGCCTCGCTCGCGTCGAAGACCGCATAGACCTGGTCGAGCGCGACCAGCGTCGTCATCAGCGTCGTGCCCAGCTGGACGAGGTTGCCGGCATCCACGCGGCGATCGCTGACGCGGCCGGCGCGGGGGGCGCGGATCTGGGAGAATTCCAGGTCGAGCTCGGCCTGGCCCAGCGCGGCGCGGGCGGCGGCGACGCCGGCCTGGGCCTCGCGCAGGGCGCTGCGCCGATTGTCCATGTCCGCCTCGGGGGAGAAGCGCTGGGCGACGAGCGGCGCGTAGCGGGCGACCTGCTGCTCGGCGACGGTCACCCGCGCCTCGTTGCGGGCCACCTCGGCGCGGGCGCTGGCGACGGCGATCTGGAAGGGACGCTGGTCGAGGGTGAAGAGGAGGTCGCCGGCCTTGACGGTGGCGCCGTCCTGGAAATGAACCTCCGTCACCTGGCCCGAGACGCGCGGCCGGATCTCGACGCGCGCCAGCGGCTCGATGCGGGCCGTGTGCTCATCCCACTGCTGGACCGAGCGGGAGACAGGATTGGCGACGGTGACGGGCGGCGCGGCGGGCGCGCCCTGGGCGAAAGCGGGCTCCACCGCCGTCAGGCTGGCCGCGATGGCTAGGGCCGCAACACCCTGTGCGGCACGTCCCGTCCCTGTCGCGAGCGTCCGCGAAAGCCAGGAAAACCAAGGGGTTTCGTTCATGTTCCCGCCCTGCTGGGCCTCAAGGGACTTGATTTGCTGGTTCGACATAGCCATTCTCCGAGGACGGATGTGACCGACCGGTTCGTCCCTATATAGAAGTGACCGGTCAGTCGCATCAAGTGGGAATGTTTGCTGCACCGCAAAATTTTCAAGGGGCAGGCATTCAAGGAAAGGAGTTTGGTCATCATGTCCGAGGGCACGGCCGGAAAGCCCAAAGCCGCGCAGCGCATCCAGAGCGCTGCCAAGGATTTGTTCTACCGCCAAGGCATTCGCGCCACCGGCGTGGAAGAGGTCTGTCGCGTCGCCGAAGCGACGAAGATGAGCCTCTATCGCACCTATCCGAGCAAGGATGCGCTGATCGCCGCCATCCTCCAGGAGGACGCCGAGGAGTACGATGCCTGGTTCGCCGAGGTCACGGCCGACGCGAAGACCCCCGTGGCCAAGCTCCGCGCGCTCTTCGACGCCATCGCCCGGAAGCTGGAGACGCCCGACTACCGCGGCTGCCCGATGCTCCTCGCGCAGGCCGAGTTCCCCGACCCGGAACACCCGACCCACCGCATCGTCGCCGCCTTCAAGGCGCGCGTGTGCAACAACCTGATCGAGCTCTCGCGCGAAGCCGGCGCGAAGAATCCGCAGCTGCTGGGCGAGCTGCTGGCCGTGATGTTCGACGGCGCCTGGTCGAGCCTGCCCTATCTCGGCGGCAAGCGCGCCGGCGAGGTGCTGCGCGAAGGCACGGAGATCTTCTTCCGGACCCTGCTGCCGGCCGAGTGAGGCGGGCCGGGCGTCCTGTCCGGATTCATGGTCGTTCATGGAGTCGGGCCGGCCTGCTGGGTGAGTCCGGCCGCGGCCGGAGGCTTGCAATGGCAAGCCGGCCAGATCCATAAAACCTCAACTTAAGTTGAGGTCAAGCGCATCCATGGCGACACGCATCGAGGTGAAGCGGCAGCTCTCCGTGGGAGAGGTCGCGCGCCGCAGCGGCGTCGCGGTCTCGACGATCCATTTCTACGAGGCGAAGGGCCTCATCGCCGGCGAGAGGAACGCCGGCAATCAGCGGCGCTATCCGCGCGAGATTCTGCGCCGGGTCGCGATCATCAAGGTCGCGCAGCGCGCCGGCATCCCGCTGGCCGCGATCCAGGAGGCGCTGGGCGAAGTCCCCGCCGGGCGCGCCGCGACGCTGGAAGACTGGCACCGGCTGTCGAACCGTTGGAAGGCCATGCTGGAGAGCCGGATCGCGGACCTGCTACAGCTGCGCGACCAGCTCGAAAGCTGCATCGGCTGCGGCTGCCTCTCGCTGCAGGAATGCCCGCTGCGGAACCCGGCCGACACGCTGGGCCGGTCCGGGAAGGGCGCGGTGCTGCTGCGGCGCTCTTGATTCGCGCGGCCAGGTCCTCGAGCTTCCATTCGCGCACCCTCGGAATCGGAACCCATGATCCTCGTCGGCCAGTACGACTCGCCCTTCGTTCGCCGCGTCGCGGTGTCGCTGCGGGTGCTGGGCTTCGCCTACGAGCATGACGCAAGGTCGATCTACGGCGACTTCGACGCGATGCTGAAGATCAACCCGCTTGGCCGCATCCCATCGCTGATCCTGGACGATGGAGAGGTCCTGCTCGACTCCGTCTCGATCCTCGACTGGATGGACCAGGAGGTCGGCCCTGCCCGTTCCCTCCTGCCCGCCAGGGGAGCCGAGCGGCGGCACGTTCTGCGCCGCGTGACCCTCGCGACCGGAATCATCGACAAGGCGGCTGCCGCTGCCCAGGAACGGCTCCTCAGGCCAGCTGCCTTCCGCTGGCCCGAATGGATCGAACGGTGCCGCGGCCAGGCGGCGGGTG
>JAQGHZ010000075.1 GCA_028291485.1 Rubritepida sp.
GCGGCGTTCACCAGCCCGAAGGGCGTGACGCTGCCGGGGGTGACGCCGAGGGTGGCGACCAGTGCCTCGGCCGGGGCCATGGTCACCTTGCCCCAGCCGGCCGCGCGGGCCAGCGCGTTGACGGAGACCTTCCGCTCGGCCTCCAGCACGGCAAGCGCATAGGGGCCCTCGCCTTTCGCGGGAGCGAGGAAGAGGTTCTTCGAGTGGGCGCCCGGCATCCCGTCGCGCACGGATTCGGATTCCGCGACGGTGAAGACCGCCGGGTGCTCCACCGTGCGGACCTCGATGCCGGCGGCGGCCAGCCGCGCCAGCAGCCCGGCCGGCGTTTCCCTCAAAGCCGTCTCCATCAAGGTGATGTCAGCCCGCATTCGCCCGCTCCAGTCACCGCCGAAGCGATGAAACGCCCGCCCGGCAAGGTGTTGCCTCGATCCACGTCCATGGTTCGCGTCTCGGTCCAGCCTGACGTTGCTGGCCCACCTGGCCCCGTCTCGGCGACAGGGCGAGAATGGCGCGACGTTTCATGGAGTTTCCCAGGGCAAATTTGCCGCCTATCATGCCCTGGCCATCGTGGCCGGCAAAGCCGGCATCTTCCGGCGACGCCATTTGGAGAGTCTTCTTGCCGCCTACCCGTAACTGCGCCGCGAGGACATGGACGCCCGGATGACCGAGGCTTACCAGATCGCCGGCATCAGCGAAGTCATGGGCGGCCCGGTGCCGACCAGCCGGTTCTCCCGGCAGATCATCGATCCGCACCAGGCCTTCTTCGGCGGGCTTTCGGTGCTCGACACGCCGGATCTCCGCCGGGAATTGGCGCTGCCCATCGGGCCGGGCATCACGGAGCCAGGGCTGGCCGAGCGCTGGCAGGCCTATGACGCGCAGTACCGCGGCGAAGCGCGCCTCTCGCGCTTCTGGGTCGTCGAGCTGGAGCAGGCGACCGTCTATCCGCCCTTCGGCATCGTGGCCGTGGGGGACCGCCTCGTCCGCGACACGATCCGCCATCCGAAGATGCTGAAATCGGTATTCCCCGACGGGGAGATGGAGGGGTTCCGGGCGGCCATGGGGTCTTCGAGCACGCCGATTGCCGGGGGCACCGTCCCGCCCGCCTATCGCGTGCCCGGCCGGAGCTTCCTGCTCGGCTACGGGCTGGCCGACAACTACTTCAACTGGACGCTGCGCTACGCCTCGCGCGTGGCGCAGTACCAGGCCATGCCGGACGTCGCGCAGCTCGCCGTGCCGATGCCGCGCAAGCGCTACGTCCCGGAGACGCTGGAGTTCCTCGGAGTGCCGCAGCAGGAGGTCATCCACCTCGAGGCGCCGATGATCTTCGACCGGCTCGTGCTGGTCTCGCCCATGGCCTTCGGCCGCTACGAGATCTCGCCGCAGATCGTCGGGACGCTGCGCGACCACCCGCGCGTGCAGGAGCTCTGGCGGCACCCGAAGCGCAGGATCTACATCCCGCGCCGCAACGTCGGCATGCGCCGCGTGGTCAACGAACCGGCGGTGGAGGCGGCGCTGCGCAAGCTGGGCTTCGAGGTCTTCGACAATGCGAAGCATCCGGTGCGCGAGCAGATCCGCGCCTTCCGCGACACCGCGCTGGTCGTCTCGCCGCACGGAGCGGGCCTGTCCAACATCGCCTATTGCGACCCCGGCACGCCGGTGGTGGAGCTCGTGCCCGAGGGCTACGACCAGGGCGTCACCTCCTACCGCAGCCTCTCGGACCTCTTCGGGCTGCCCTACACGCAGCTCTTCGCGAAGGAGGCGAAGCCGGACCGCAAGGGCAACCGCTGCAACTCCGACATCGAGATCGACGTCGAGGAACTGGTGCGGACCATCGGTGGGATGGCGGCATGACCGGGCGGTCGCGCGGATGGTGAGGGCCGTCCCGCAGCCGGCGCCGGAACTGGCACAGGCGCCGCGCGTGATTCGCGACATTTCGGCGCGGGTGCCGGGCTACGACTTCCGGACCATCCTGGATGTCGGCGCCAATCTGGGCCAGTCCTGCCTGCCGCTCGCCGAGGCGCTGCCGCGCGCCCGCATCTATGCCTTCGAGCCGGCCGCCCGCAGCTTCGCGGTCCTCCAGGCCAATGTCGCGGACCACCCGGGCATCGAGGCGGTGAACCTCGCCTTCGGGGCGAGGACGGAGCGCGGTGCCATGACGGGCCGCGGGACTTCGGTCGTGAACCGGCTCACTTTGCCGCCGCCTTCGGTGCAGACCAGTCTGGCGCGAACAAGTCTGGCGCAGGCATTGGGGCGGGCGCCTGGAGGTCCTCCACCTGTCCCCGAACCGCCGCGAAGGGCGCGGCAGCAGGAGGTGGAGATCGTCGCCGGCGCGGATTTCTGCCGCGACCGGGGCATCGACCACATCTCCTTCCTCAAGGTCGATACCGAGGGGCACGACCTGGAAGTGGTGCGCGGCTTCGGCCCGCTGCTCCAGATCGTCGACTTCGTGCAGGTCGAGGCCGCGACGAACGAGTACAACGAGACCCACGTGCCGCTGCGCGACTTCCTGACGGTGCTGGGCCAGGCCGGCTTTTATCTGTTCCGCATCTACGGGGAGGCCTTCGAATTCAAGGGCGGCGGGCGGCCGGTGTCGCGGCGCTGCAATCCTGTGTTCATCCATCGCCGCCTCGTCGGCGACATGGAGGGGATCAGCTAGCCTCAGCTCAGCTCAGCTCAGCTCAGCGCGGCCTTGCGGACTTCCTCCCGGATCTCGCCCATCAGCAGCGCCTTGAGGGCGGCGAATTCCGGCGTGGTCTTCATCGTCCAGTCGCGCGGATAGGGCAGCGGCACCGGCACATCCGCCTTGATGCGCCCGGGCCGTGCCGACATGACGATCACCCGGTTCGCCAGGAAGATCGACTCGTCGATGTCGTGGGTGACGAAGAGCACCGTCTTGCGACCCTCGGCGGAGCCGGAATCGTCGCCATCCTCCCAGATCTCGAGCAGCAATTCCTGCATCAGCTCCCGCGTCTGGTGGTCGAGGGCGCCGAAGGGCTCGTCCAGCAGCAGGATCTCGGGGTCGTTCGCCAGCGCGCGGGCCAGCGCGCAGCGCTGCTGCATGCCGCCCGAAAGCTGCCGCGGCCAGTGGTTCTCGAAGCCCTTCAGGCCCGTGCGGGCAATGAAACGCGCGGCGATGGCCTGTTGCTCGGCCTCGGGCAGACCGCGCTCGGCGAGGCCGAAGCGGATGTTCTGTGCGACGGTCAGCCAGGGGAACAGCGTGTAGGACTGGAACACCATGCCGCGGTCGGGGCCGGGGCCGGTGACCGGTGCCCCATCGAGCGTCACCTGGCCAGCGGTCGGCTGGTCGAGGCCCGCGACGATGCGCAGCAGCGTGGACTTGCCGCAGCCGGAGGGGCCGAGGATGGC
>JAQGHZ010000101.1 GCA_028291485.1 Rubritepida sp.
ATCGGACGATCGCCGATCAGCGCCCTTGAGACAGGTTATACAAAGGCCTCGGGTACAATTCTCGACTCGAACCTGACCAACCTGATCGCCATGGGCTGCCTTTTCGGCCTCGGTTCCGGCCCGGTGAAAGGCTTCGCGGTCACTGTCGCCATCGGCACCATCGTGCAGATGTGGACGGCGACCGTGCTGACCCGCCTCCTCGTCGTCTGGTGGTATCGCTGGACCAAGCCGCGCGAGTTGCCCGTGATCGAGCGTCCGGGGCTGGGCCTCTTCCAGCGCCTGGCGCGCCCGCTTTTCCGCATCTGCCCGGACGTGACGAAGATCAGGTTCATGCGCGGCGCCGTGATGGGACTGGTGGTTTCCGCCGTGCTCTCCACTGCCTCGCTGATCGGCGCCTTCTATCCCGGGCTCGACAAGGGCATCGATTTCAAGGGCGGCATCATCATGGAGGTCCGGACCCAGGGTCCGGCCGACATCAACGCCCTTCGCGCCGCGGCCTCCAGCGTGAACCTCGGCGATGTCGGCCTGCAGCAGTTCGGCGACGAAAGCACCCTGCTCGTCCGCCTGCCGGCACCGCCCGACGAGGCGCAGACCCAGCCGATCGTCGCGCGGATCCGCGGCGCGCTGGAGGCGGCCTCGCCCGGCATCCGGATTCTTCGTGTGGAGGCGGTCGGCAACCGCGTCTCGGACGAGCTCTTCATCGGAGGGCTGCTGGCGCTCGGCCTCAGCCTCGTGGCGATGCTGATCTACATCTGGGCTCGATTCGAATGGCAGTTCGGCCTCGCGGCCATCATCACCCTCATCCTGGACACCACGAAGACCGTCGGTTTCATGGTTCTGTTCCAGGTCGAGTTCAATCTGACGACCATCGCCGCCATTCTCACCGTCATCGGCTTCAGCGCCAACGACAAGGTCGTGGTGTTCGACCGGATGCGAGAAAACCTGCGTAAATTCAAGACGATGCCGTTGCAGGAACTGGTCGACCTCTCGATCAACGAGACGCTGAATCGCAGCCTGGGCACCTCCATGACCCTGCTGCTCTCGGCCCTGCCGCTGGCGCTCTTCGGCGGCGACACCCTGGCCGGATTCGCCTGGGTGATGGTCTTCGGCATCATCGTCTCGGCCTCCTCCTCGATCTTTATCGCCGCGCCGATCGTGCTCTTCAGCGGCCGGAACACGCTGCGCCGCGGCGAACAGGAGCCCGTGGCGCTCAAGAGCCAGACCGCCATCCGCTAATCCGTCTCGATGTGCGGAACGAATTCAACGGGTTGAGCCCCTTGCATCCGCCCGCACACGTCCTCCGATTCGTTCGGCGATAGGCCAGACCGCGTTTGAGGTCTCACCGTTTTGTGTGTAATCTCTTATCTATGTTCACGGTTCGAGGCTTTGTCGGGTTTTGAGACGTCCCAGCGGCAGGGAAACCCCTCCGCTCCTGGCCCCGGTCCCGCGATTGGCCGTGTGCTGGTGCTCGCCCAGGATGAGGAGCTGATCGAGGCCGCTTCGCGCGCCGTCGGCCGCCTGCGCGGCCCTGCCCCCCTGATCCTGCGTTCCCAGGCCGAGGTGCTGAGCGCCGTCGTGGGCAACACCAACGGCTTCGTCCATATCCTCCTCGAAGATGCCGAGCTCCCGATCCAGCGCTCCCTGGTCGACGCCCTGGCCGAGGCATCGCCCCGCGCGGTCATCTCCCCCCTTACCCCTCTGGCTGCCCTGTCGGAGGACGGCGAGTTCCTCCTCGGCCTGCTCAATGGCACCCGACTCGTTGCCCATGATGCGCTGCGCGCCGGACGCAATGCCGGCGGCATGAAGGCCGGCCTCTCCGGCGATTCCCTGCTGCTTCGCTACCAGCCCATCGTCGACACCCGCACCCGGCGTCTCGTCATGGTGGAGGCCCTGGCCCGCTGGCGCAGCGAGCCCGTCTCGCTCACCCCCGTGAATTTCGTCCCGGCCATGGAGCAGATGGGCCTGTCCCGCCTGCTCGCCGCCGCGGTCACGCGCATTGCCGCCCGCGATCTCTCGCGCCTGCCCGGACGGCTGCCCATCCCGGTCTCGGTCAACCTGCCCGTGCCGGAAATGGAAAAGCCCGACGTGGTCGCCTGGCTGGGCCAGCAGCTCCAGCGCTCCCGCCTGCCGCGCCGGCGCCTGATGGTGGAGCTCACCGAGACGGCGCCGGTGAAGGACCGCACCCGCCTCGGCCGCTCCCTGCGCCGGCTCAACGCCGCGGGGCACGGCGTCATGCTGGACGACTTCCTGCTCGACGATCCGCGCCAGAACCTGCTCCGCCTGCCCTTCGCCAGCGTGAAGCTGGACCGCTCCCTGGTGCAGTCCCTGCCCCGCTCCGCCCGTGCGCGCGAGCAGGTGCGCAAGCTGGCACGTCGTGGGCTTTGCCTGACCGCGGAAGGAGTTTCCAGCCCAGCGCTGTTCCGGCTGCTCAGGGACCTGGGCGTGGCACGCGCGCAAGGATTCCTGGTGGGGCGGCCGCTGCCGATCGAGGCGCTGCCAGCCTGGAATGACCGGTGGCGGAAGACGCCAGTCGACAGACTTAAAGAGTAGAGTTGGGGCTCTGCCCCAAACCCCGCTGGGGAGACAGTGTCTCCCCAGGCCCCTGCCGGAACTTAGCGGTATGCCTCGTTGTAAAGGACCATGATCTACTCGGCCGTCGGGACGCGGGGATTGTTGCCAGGACTGCCCGAAGCCAGAGCCTGTTCCGCCATCACGGGGAGCA
>JAQGHZ010000102.1 GCA_028291485.1 Rubritepida sp.
GCCCAGGTGGTGTAGAGCGCGGCGCCGCTGGCCTGGTCGCTGATGGCGACCAGATAGGCCGCGCCGTCATGCATGTCGAAGCCCTCGGCGGCATGGGTGAAGCGGCCGACCAGGAAGTTCGACTCCCAATTCAGGAAGGTCAGCGCATCCGCGTTGCCGCGGCTGGCCGCTGCGATGACCGTGGAGGCGAAGTAGTCCTGCTGCCAGGGCGGCATGGCGCCGTCGGCGCCGTAGGAGCCCGGCACCCAGCCATGCGCCTCGCCCTGCTGCGCCGTCCATTCCGGGATCTTCGAGACGAGCCAGGCGTAGTTGGCGTCCGAGGCGTTCTGCAAATAGGTCTTCTCGGCGCTGCCGTCGGGCGCGGCCCAGGCCGCGTCGTCGACCCCGCGCAACGCCCATGCGGCGCCGCGCACCTGGTTCGTGTCGACCAGGTTGTCGTCCGCGCCGCCGCGCACGGCGGGCCATTGGCCGACGATGTTCCAAGCTGCCTGGGCCTCCAGGTTGTCCAGCATCCAGCGTTCGCCCGTCAGCACATAGGGCACGAAGGAGAGGCTGGGCTGGTGCGCCGAATCGGCGGTCCAGCCGGTCTGTCCGTCGACCTGCTGGGTGAGGCCGGTCGAGGTCCCGTCGCCGGGCGTGCCGGTGCCGCCACGTCCGTCGGTCCAGAGGTTCGGGTAGTTGTCGGTGCTCAGCCAGGTGTTATGTGCCGCATCCCAGAAGTTCCAGGGCACGGAGCCGGCGGCCTCGGCCTGGCCCATGGCATAGGCGGCGGCGCGCGGATCCTGGCTGATGAGCCAGGCCGTGTTGGCCTGGGTGGTGAAGCCGATATCGGGGCGGCCGCCGGTGCCGGGCATGTACTGCGTCACGTTATTGGTCGCGAGCGGATCGCCCCAGCCCGCTGCGTGGGTGGCGTCGCCGAAGGCCGAAAGCAAGGCAGGGTCCATCGTCAGCCCCAGGTCGTAGCCGGCGACGACGCCCGCCGCCTGCAGATGGGCGACATCCTGGCGGATGTTGAGCCAGCCGGCGTCGGGGCTGCCGGTGCCCTGGCCGCCGTCGGTGGCATCGCTGGAGAAGCTCTCATGCCAGTTCTGGTACTGGCCCTGGTCGACCGTCTCGCGCAGCGCCTCCTTGCCGTCCATGTTCACCACGACGTCGTAGGAGACGCGGCCACCCGTGGTCTCCATGGCCTGGTCGTTGTTGAACTGGGCGTCGACCGAGAAGCCGCCGCCCTTGAAGGCGGTCACGTCAAAGACGAGGCGCTGCGAGCCGTCGAGCGGGACCTCCACCCGGGCCTGGGTCGCGAGCGCACCCTCCTGCCAGACGCTGGCGCTGCCGTCGGCGAGCGCCTTCTGCAGCGCGGCGAGGACGTCGACCTGGGTATGGGATCCGCCTTGCACCGAGAGGTCGACCGAGAAGGAGTGGCCGGTCAGCGCCTGCGCGAGGTCGAGTGCGGCGGCAGAGGTGGGCGCCGCGGTGGCGAGCGTCACGTCGAGGTGGCCGCCAGCGGCGATGTCGGGTCGCTCCATGGAGACGACGGCCATCTTCACCGAGCCATCCGCGTAGCGGGTCTTCACGTCGAACTGGACGGCCTGGCTGCCGTCAGAGGTGTTGGCGACAAGGCCGGAGCCGGCCGGAACTTCGCCAGGCAGGAAGACCTGGCCGAAGGTGGCCACGCCGGCTCCGAGATTGGAGACCCCGGCGTTCTCCAGGGTGAGCTTAACGATGTCGGACATGCATTCTCCGAAAAACTGGTAAAGGTAAGGAGGCGGCGGTTTGGAACGGCTTGGCGCACGATCCAAGCGTAAATTTATTTACCTAGGCGTAATTAGCCAAACAAATGTAAGGGGCTATATCGTCCTCTTTGGCTTGACTTTCCAATTGTACGAAAGTACCTAACTGACATGTAAAAATTAGTAAAAATATTATTAGTATTGTCGAGAAATTTTACAAAAAAAGTACCACATATGGTAAGGACTGTGTAAAGATAATAAGTAAAATAATATGGGAAATAGAGAACATATATGTTCTGCCATTGAATTCATTTTGTCTGAACCCAAGCCGAGCGGGCAGGCAGAGAGAGATCGACTTAACGGAAGAGGAAGTGATTTTTACCTGGGCGCCAGCGGAGTCTCAGGGACGGGGCGGGGGGAGATGGCTCGGTCCCATGCCGAAGCTCTGCCGATAAGATTGCACCAGCGCGCGGTCGGTGATGGGGCCGTCCTCACGCTTCCGACCGAAGAACCAGCAGCCGCCGGCCGCATCGGCGCCGTGACGCAGCCAGCGGTCCAGCCAGCGCAGCGGCGGCGTCGCGAGCCGCGAGCAGAGCTCCGCACTCATGTGCCACCAGCGCCGGTCGAAAACCGAGAGGAGAAGTCCGCTCAGGGTCCAGGCCGCCACGCTGCCGCTGCCCACGCGATGCCGGCTGCGATCTCGTCGAAGTTCCGGAAGAGCCTTCGATGCCCTATCGGCGTGAAGCGTGTGAAGTCGTAGGCGCCCGTCGTGGATCAGCACCGGCACGCCGCCGACCACCGGATAGGCCGTGCCGCAATGCGCGCAGCGCAACGTCGTCCCGGCCTGTAGCAGGGGTCCGCCGTCGCCGGGGCAGACAAGGGGGATGCCGCGCAGCGAGGCGGTGGGAGGCAGGTCCACCGCGCTGTCCATCACGCCGCCGTGCCGTCGATCAACGCCGCATAGGCCTGGAACATCGCCTCCTGGTCGAAATCGCGCTCCGCCCGCCGGCGGTTCGCCGCGCCGAGCCCGCGTCGCAGCGTCGCGTCCTCCAGCAGCGGCCGCAGGGCGGCCGCGAGGGCCGCATCGTCGGCGGCGGCCACGTGCGGGTGATTCTCCGGCGCCAGCATGGCGCGCACATCGCCCACGTCGGTCGACGCGACCGGCAGGCCGCTCGCCATGGCCTCCAGCAGGGAAAAGGGCATCTGCTCCGTGGCGGAGGAGAGCGCGAAGACGTCGAAGGCCCGGTAGGCCGGCGCAGGATCCGGCATGGCACCGGTGAAGCGCACGCGGCCGCTGAGGTCGAGCTCCACGGCGAGGCATTCCAGCCGCTGCCGCTCCGGCCCGTCGCCGACCACGACGAGGCGGAAGGCGACGCCCGCATTCATCAAAATGGCGGCGGCGTAGAGCAGCCGGTCCAGCGCCTTCTCGGGCCGCAGCGCCGCCACGGTGCCGATGATCGGGCCCTCGCCCGGAAGGTCGAGCCACGTCGTGGGGCCGTCCGGGCGGAAGCGGCGGAGGTCCACACCATTCGGCACATAGCGCAGCGAGGCCGGCGGCAGGCGCCACTCCTCCCGCGCCAGCCGCAGCAGGTGCTGCGAGGGCAGGACGACCGTGCTGCCGCGCAGCGCCAGGTGCCGCGTCATCACTCGTCGGCGCAGCTGCGTCCCGGCCTCCTCGGGGCCGAAGCCGTCCTCCGTGTGCAGGTGGCGCAGGCTGGGCGGCAGCCGGTTGGCGACCGCCCATTCCATGCTGCCCCAGTTGCTCGTGACGAGCACGTCCGGCCGCAGCTCCTGCAGGGTCCGGTGGATCCTCCAGACCCGCCGCGTGAGCCGCGGGTCTTCCAGAGGCGGGGAAAGCATCGCCAGCGGCACGTCCTGGCCGACGCGGTCGGCGCAGGCCTCATCCCCGTTGAGCGAGATCACGGCGTGCCGCCAGCGCGCCTTGAAGCGGTTGGCGAGCGCGGCGAAGCGGACCTGCGCGCCGCCGACGGCGAAGCTCGGAAAGACGTGCAGCACCAGCGGCGCGTCGGATCGGCTGTGGGAGCGCTGGACCGCGGAACTGTCGAGCGGCATTGCCGTCACCGCCGCAGGGCTGCCGAGTTGCGGGGCCGCGTCCTCCGCGGCCGGCCGAGTGCGACGATCTCCGCCTCGGCGATCGCGACCACGCGCCGCGCATTGCCCTCCCAGGTGAG
>JAQGHZ010000104.1 GCA_028291485.1 Rubritepida sp.
CCGGGTTCACCGCGCGCCAATCGACCGTCGTCGGATCGACCTCGGTCACCTCGCCGTCGATACGCTGGAAGATGCGAAAGCCCTTCGCAGCGACGGCCGAGGGATCGCGCCGCAGCCGGGGCAGCAGATCCTCCTTGGCGTTGCGCGCAGGAACGCCCCAGGGCGGGTTGAACTGCACGGCGGTCAGCCGGGCCTGGATCATCGGCGTCTGCCGCACGACGCCGCCGACCACGACCGCCATGTCCATGATGACACGGCCTTCATCATAGACCTTCAGCCGGTAGTCGGGAATGTTGACCTCGACCCGACGGTCGCGCGGGCGGGCGGGCGCGCCACGGCGCATGTCCATCGCCACGCGGAGCTGATTCACCAGCGACTGCGGCGAGCGGTTCAGCGCCGTCATGGTCGAGAGGCCGATGCGGGCATCCGCCTCCGTGCCCACGGCCGCCTGGAGGCGGCGCACGGCCGCCTGGAGATTCTCGTCATAGATCGGGCCGGTGCCGGGATTGGCCGCCAGCACCGGGTCGGTCGCGACCAGCCGGGCGCGCAGCGCGTTCACGCGGGTCTCGTCGGTGGCGCCCGGCTCCAGCACGCGGCCGCCGACCGGGAAGCCCGGCCAGCCGACAATGGCCTGCGCCCGCGCGGCGGCGAGGGCAGTCTTCAGGGCGGCGAGCTCGGGCGTCGGCGCCGAGGCGCGGGTGAGCACATCGGCCGGCTCGGCGGAATCGGCGACCTGCTGCATCCAGGTGTTGAGCGTGGCGGCGCTGCCCTCGCGCAGGAGATCCATCCGGCCCGGGATCAAGGCGACCCGCCCCTGCACCATGTCGGCCAGCACCATGCCGGTTCCGCGGGCGATCGCCGCCGGATCCTGCAGGCTCTGGGGGGTCAGCCCATACCAGCGCGGGTCCAGCCCATCCTCCTCGACGCGCGAGAGGCGCTCGGCCAGGCGGCGCATGGCCTCGGGCGATGCGACCATGGTGCGGCTTGCCGGGCCAGGGCCCTGAGCACGCGCGGAGGCGACGGGGGCGGCAAGCGCCGCGATTCCCGCGAGAAATTGGCGACGGTCCATGTGGAAAACTTAGCGCCTATCGCCCCTTCCGCAAAGGGATCAGGCAGCCTGCGTCACCTGGAAGCGCCGCGCGGAGAAGGCCTCCATGCCCGGGTCGAGCGCGCCGCGCGCCACCATCGGAGCGAAAAGCGCGGCATGCGCGGCCGCCAGCGTCACCCCGGAGTGGCAATTGGCCGCGAATGCCCCTGCATATGTTTCGCTTTCATCATAGATCGGCAACCCGTCCGGAGCCATGACCCGCAGCGCCGACCAGGCGCGGATGATGCTCAGCCTGCCGATCCAGGGGAAGCAGCGTATGGCGCGATCGGCGACGGCGGCCATCACCGCCGGATCCTGCCGGAGATCGAAACCCACCTCCTCCTGGCTGTCGCCCAGCAGGAGCGTGCCGTCGCTGGTCTGCCGAATGGTGGTGGTGGGCATGGGCAGCGCCTCGGTGGTGCGCTCGGTGACCAGGATCTGGCCGCGCTGCGGCCGGACGGGCGTGCTGAGGCCGAAGAGCGGCGCCAGCTCGGCATTGCCGAGGCCGGCGGCGAGCACGAGGCGCGGCGCGGAAAACTCGCCGGCGGCGGTGCCGATGCGGAAATCATGGAGCGCGGCCTGCGCCCGGATAACCTTGGCTTCGCGGACATAGGCGCCGCCGGCCAGGGTGAAGCTTCGATGCAGCGCATGCAGCAGGTTCAGCGGATTGGCGTGGCCGTCATAGGGGGTCCAGGAGGCGCCGCGCACCTCGGGGCCGAGGCCCGGCAGCAGGTCGCGCGCCTCGGCGGCATCGAGCATGCGGTAGTCGTAGCCGAAATTCCCGGCCTCCTCCTGCATGCGCGCCATCCGCCGGCTGCGTTGCTCCAGCTCCTGTTCCGTCAGGCAGAGATGGACGCCGCCGCCCTGCTGCAGCCCGCAATCCAGCCCGGTGCGGGCGGCGAGATCGGCCGCGAGGGAAGGCCAGTTCTCCGCCGAGGCGCGGGTCCAGCGCTGGTAGTGGGGCGCGCCCAGCCCCTTGGACTGTACCCAGACCAGCCCGAAATTCCCGCGCGAGGCGCGGAAGGCAACGTCGCCCTCATCGAGCAGGAGCGTGGCGAGGCCCTGATGCTGCAGCCCCCAGGCGATGGCCGAGCCGACCAGCCCGCCGCCCACCACGATCGCATCGGCGCTGCGCGCAGCCATCGGCGCTCCCCTTCCCGGATCGGGGGAATGGAGCACCGCGGGAGATGATTTCGCAAGGGCGGAAGGGAGCGCCGGCGAAGGCAGGCCCTCGCCCCGGCGCCGCGCGATGCCGGCGAGGGTGAAGGTCAGGGCTGAGCGGGCGGCCACACCGCCCCGGCCATCAGCCGATGATGTATCCCAGCACGAGGATGCCGACGATGAGGAAGACGACAGCGCGGAGCACCGCCCAGAATTCCCCCTTCGCGGAGCCTTCCTCGGGCTTCGAGATCCGGATGACGGTTCCGCGGTTCGGATCCGCGGCCACCGCCCCTGTGGAGGTGCCTTGCTCATCGGCCATGTGCGTCGCCTTCCTTGCTGACCTGCTCGTCGCACCTCCTGGGCGGTGCCCGATACCGCGGCTAGCGGCTGCAATCCAGACATGATCCCAACCATGTCGGTCAAGTCAAGAACTGTCTTATAATCACAGTAAGCC
>JAQGHZ010000135.1 GCA_028291485.1 Rubritepida sp.
CGGTCTGCTTCAACTCGGCCGCGCCCGACGACGGCAACATGATGGTGATGAACAAGGTCGCCCGGCAGGACCAGAAGGACTGGTGGATGATGCCGGTCGTCCGCGGCGAGGTGCAGTCCAGCTTCGCGATGACCGAGCCCGAGGGCGCCGGTTCCGACCCCGGCATGACCTACACGACGGCCGAGCGTGTCGGGAACGACCGCTGGCGCATCAACGGGCGCAAGTGGTTCATCACCGGTGCGGGCGAGGCCAAGCACTTCATCCTGATGGCCAAGACCAGCGAGGATCCGCGCAAGGGCCTCACGGCCTTCCTCTTCCACGCTGACACGCCGGGCTGGAAGATCGAGCGCCGCATTCCGATCATGGGCCCGGAGGAGCATGGCGGGCACTGCGAGATCACCTTCGACGGGCTGGAGATCCCCGACGAGAACCGCCTCATGGGTGTCGGCGACGGGCTGAAGCTGACGCAGATCCGGTTGGGTCCGGCCCGCCTCACCCATTGCATGCGCTGGACCGGCATGGGCCGCCGTGCGCTCGAGATCGCCATGGCCCGCAGCGAGGAGCGCTCCACCTTCGGCGTGAAGCTCGCCGACCGCGAGTCCGTGCAGATGATGGTGGGCGAGGCCGCGATGCAGCTGGACATCAGCCGGCTGCTGACCATGCGGGCGGCCTGGAAGCTCGACCAGGGCGACTTCGCGCGCAAGGAAGTGAGCATGGCGAAGATCGTCGCCGCCGACGCCCTGCACAAGGCGGCCGACACGGCGCTGCAGTTGCTCGGCGCGCGCGGCTATTCCAAGGACACGCCGGTCGAGTGGATGTACCGCTACGCGCGCCAGGCGCGGCTAGTGGACGGCGCGTCCGAGGTGCACCGCATGGTGCTGGCCAACTTCCTGCGCCGCGAGGGCGGCGCGTTCTTCGGCTGGGGCCATCATGGATGAGGCGCGCCGTTCGGCGCTGAACGCCTGGCTTTCGGCTGCGGCCGGTGCGCGGGTCGAGATCGGCGCGGCCTCGCTGCTGTCCGGCGGCGCGATCCAGCAGAACTGGGCGATCTCGGTCACGCGCAACGGCATCGCCGAGGAATGGGTCCTGCGGACGGACAATGCCGCGACGCTGGCCGTCTCGCTGTCGCGGACCGAGGAATACGCGCTGCTGGTCGCGGCCTTCGCCGCCGGCGTCACGGTGCCGGAACCGCTCTTCTGCTGCGAAGATGCCTCGATCACGGGCGCGCCCTTCTTCGTGATGCGCCGTGTCTGCGGCACCGCGACCGCCTTTCGCCTGGCCAAACAGGCGGCGGCCGAGGGGGGCGACGCGGCACTGGTTCGCCACGCCGGGCGCGAGATGGCGCGCATCCACAGCATCGTGCCGCCGCGCGAGGATCTCGCCTTCCTCGGCGCGCCGCCCGCCGATGCGGGTGTCGCATTCATCCGGGCGATGCGCGCGCGCCTCGACGCTGCCGGTACGCCGCGGCCCGTCCTGGAATGGGGGCTTTCCGCGTTGGAGCGGCACCCCCTGGCCCCACGGCCGTCCGTGCTCTGCCACAATGATTTCCGCACCGGGAATCTGATGGTGCAGGACCACGCCATCACCGCCGTGCTCGACTGGGAGTTCGCGGCCTGGGGCGATCCGCATGCCGATCTCGGCTGGCTCTGCGCGCCCTGCTGGCGTTTCGGGAATCTGGCGCTGGAGGCCGGCGGCCTCGGCCCGCGCGACGCGCTGCTGGAGGGCTACGGGCCCGCCGCCGACCCCTCGCGCCTGCCTTTCTGGGAGCTGGCCGCCAGCATCCGCTGGGCCGTCATCGCCGCGGACCAGGGCGCGCGCCATCTCTCCGGCCAGGAGCGCGGGCTGGAGCTGGCCCTGACCGCGCACATCATCCCCGAGCTGGAGCTCGACATCATCGGCCAGGTGGAGGCCCTCGATGCTGGAAGCGCCTGACGCCGCCGACCTTCTCGCCACGGCGCGGGAATCCCTGCTGCGGAAGCTGCTGCCCGCCCTGCCCGCGCACCTTCATTACGAGGCGCGGATGGCGGCGAACGCCATCGCCATCGCGTCGCGGGCGGTGTCGGCCGATCCCGCTCCGGTGGCCGCGCGCCTGGCCCTGCTGGCGGACGACGCCGCCAGCTTCGCCGCGGCCATTCGCGCCGGCGAATTCGCCCCCGGCACACCGCGCCATGCCGAGGCGGCTGTGCTGTTGCGCGACATGGCCCGTCTGCGCTGCTCGGTGAGCGCGCCGCGCGCCCTGCGTGATGTGGGTCCAGGGAGCGTGCTCCCTGGCGAGTGAGCGCGAGAGGGCGGCGCCCTTTGGCATTTTTTCACGCCCGCCGCTCGGCCCTGTTAGGTTACCGGCAAGACAGGGAGTGAAACATGAAACGTCGCCATCTGCTCGGCGCCCTTGCTGCGCCCGCACTCATGCCCGCATCCGGCGTGGCGCAGAGCTTTCCGAACCGGCCCATCACCATCCAGATCTCCTTCCCGGCCGGCGGCGCCACGGACGTGCAGATGCGCGGCTTCGCCGAGGCTGCGACGCGCGCCTTCGGTCAGCAGGTGATCATCGAGAACCGGCCGGGCGGCGGCGGCACCCTGCCGGCGGCCAACATGCGCAGCACGCGGCCGGACGGCTACACGCTGGCGCAATTCGCGCTGCCGGCGATCCGCCTGCCCTTCATGCAGCGCATGGCCTTCAACCCGCGCACCGACTTCACGCCGATCATCCACCTGACGGGCTACCTGTTCATGGTGCTGGTCCGGGCCGAAAGCCCGTACCGTAGCTGGGCCGAGCTCGTGGCCGATGCACGCCAGCGGCCAACCCTGGTGAAGATCGGCAATACGGGCGCCAACGGCACACCGCACCTGACCATGGTCGACTTGGCCGAAAGGGAGCGCGTGGAGATCACCCACGTGCCGTTCCGTGGCGAGGGCGACGGCATGCCGGCCCTGATGGGCGGGCATATCGAGGCCATGGCGGCGGGCTCCGGTGCGATCCAGCTGATCGCCGACGGCAAGCTGCGGGCACTGAATGTCTGGGTGCGCCAGCGGTCGCCGAAGCTGCCGGAGGTGCCGACGCTGATCGAGCTCGGCTATCCGGACATGGTGGTGAACTTCGCCCTACGGCATCGTGGGCCCGCTGGGCATGGATCCGGAGCTGGTGCGGCGGCTGCATGACGGCTTCCGGGTCGCGGCGCACGATCCGCAGCACATGGCGACGCTGGCGCGGCTGGACATGCCGCTCGAATACCTGGACAGCGCGGATTATGGCCGCTTCATCGCGCGCACGGCGGATGAGGAGGAGGCGCGGGTGACCCGGCTTGGCCTGCGGATCTGATCCCGCTCAGGCGGCCAGGGCCACGTGCCTGCGGGACCGCATGAGCGGCTGGATGCGCGTGCCGAACTGCTCCATGCCGATCAGGAAGTCGTCGAAGGTCAGCATCACGCCCTGCAGTCCCGGGATCTCGGCCAGCTCGTCGAGATGCTTCGCGACGGTGGCGTAGGAGCCGATGAGGCGCAGCATCTGCGTGGGTTCGCGGCGCGAGCGGACCATGCGGCCGACGGTGGAATGCGCCTCGGCCTTCACATCGGCACCGGCCTGGGAGTCACGCCAGGCGAGCGCCTCGAGATCGGTGCCT
>JAQGHZ010000157.1 GCA_028291485.1 Rubritepida sp.
CGCGATGCGCTCGGGCATGATGAAGCAGGGGAACTGCGTCTGGCCCAAGGCCTGGAGCAGCAGCGGCACGGGGCGGTGCAGGCGGAAGCGGAAGCGGCGATCGTCCAGAGCCTCCACCTCGGCGACGCTGGATTGCAGCACCTGCATGAAGGGATCGCGACGCGCCCAGCGCTTGATGGAAGCGACGGCGTCCTTCGAGGTCACCTTCTCGCCGTCATGGAAGACGAGGCCCGCGCGTAGCGTGAAGGTAAGCGTGAGGTGGTCGTCGGAAAGCGACCAGCCCTCGGCCATCTGCGGCTTGATCTCGCCCTTGGAATCCTGGGCGCAGATCTGGTCGAAGATCAGGAAGGCGTTGTTGCGGGTGACGACGGCCGTGGTCCAGACCGGGTCGAGGCTGGTCAGGTTGGCCTGGGGGATGACGCGCAGCACACGCGCGGCGCCGCCCTGGGCGCCCACCACCGTGGGGGCGGCCACGCCCGCTGCCGTTGCTGCCAGTACGCCGCGTCGGTTGATCATCATCGTCTCCCAAAAGAATCGAGGGGCTTTGCCCCTCGAGCACTCCAGCAAGAACCCCAGGTTCCTGCATCTCCGATCCGTTCAAGGGTCCAGGGCGAAAAGCCCTGGCGGGGAGAGTTCGAGAGGGGCTGAGCCCCTCTCAACTCCTCCGGATACCCCAGAACAGTGCCAGCCCCGAAACCCGGTCCACCAGGTTGCTGCGCAGCGCCGTCAGCGACTTGTACGCGCCCACCGGGATATAGGGCAGCTCGTCCAGCGCCACCGTCTGCATCTCGCGCGTGATGCGCTGCTCGGTGGCGAGGTCCGCCGCATCGAACCAGCTGTCGCGCAGCTCCTCGAGCTTCGGGATGGTCGGCCAGCCGAACCAGGCGTCGTTGCCGTTGCCGCGCAGCGGGAAATGCGCTGCCGGATTCACGAAGTCGAAGGAGGAGAAGGCGGTGAAGAGCATGCTCCACCCGCCCCGCTCCACCGGCTCGCGCGAGGTGCGGCGCTGCACGGTCGTGCCCCAGTCGGTGAGCACGATGTCGGCGTTGAAGCCGAGGCGCCGCACGAGATCCGCGCCCACCTGCGTCATGGCCGACGGCGCCAGGATGTCCGTCGGGCCGATCAGGCGCATGGGCTGGTTGGTGTAGCCCGCGGCGCGCATGAGCTCCTTCGCGCGGTCGACGCTGCGCGGGCCGCTCAGCACGGACATGCCCGCATCGGAGGCGAGCGGCGTGCCCGGCGTGAACATGCCGCAGTTCGCGTCGTAGTTCTGCGGCTCGTCGCCGACGACGGCCGCCATGAAGTCCTGCTGGCTGATGGCCGGAAGCATGGCCTGCCGCAGCTTCTTCTCGTTGAAGGGCGGGTGCAGGTGGTTGAAGCGCAGGATGCCGGTGAGCGGCAGCGGATCGATCGCCTCGATCTTGATGGCGCGGTTGCGGCGCAGCAATTGCTGGATCTCCGGCGGCGGCTGCTCGTACCAGTCGATCTCGCCGGTCTGCAGGGCCGCGGCCGAGGTCGCGGCGTCGACGATGATGTTCCACTCCACGCGGTCGAAATGCGGGACCTTCGGCCCGGCCGTGAGGCTGGGCCTGCCGGTGGAGACGGGCACGTAGTCGGCGAAGCGCGTGTAGACCACGCGGCTGCCGGAATTGAATTCGTCCGCCTTGAAGACGAAGGGCCCGCTGCCGACCGTCTCGCGGATCTGGGTGAAGGGATCGGTGCGCGCCAGCCGCTCGGGCATCACGAAGGCCGGGCTGTTGGAGACCTGGGCCAGCGCCATGAAGAGCAGCGGGAAAGGCCGCTTGAGCCGAAAGCGCAGGCGCTTGTCGTCCACCACCTCGACGGCGTCGGTGACGGTGGCGAGCTTCTGGCCCATCGGGTTGCGGCGCATCCAGCGGGTGAGGCTGGGCACCACGTCCTGCGCGCGCACCGCCTCGCCGTCATGGAACTTCATCCCGTCGCGCAGCGTGATGACGATGGTCCTACCGCCATCCTCCACCACATGCCCGGCCGCCATCTGCGCCGAGGCCTCGAAACGCTCGTTCACGCCGTAGAGCGTGTCGTAGACCATGTGCCCGTGGTTGCGGGTGATGTTGGCCGTCGTCCAGATCGGATCGAGGCTGGTGAGGTTCGCCTGCGGAACGAATTTCAGCACCCGGTTTTGGGCCGGCTGCGCCAAAGCGGGGCCCGCCAGCGTGGCAGCGGCGGCGCCGGCAAAAAGGTCACGGCGTTTCATGGGCAGGTCCCCTTGCAGTCGTGTGCCGCAGGTTGAGAGCGGCGGCGGCAACCGGTCAAGTCGTTATAACAGCACCAAAGGCAAGCGGGCGGCCGGGATCGGCGGACGCGCAATCGGCGTGAACGCAACGATCGCGGCGCCACCGCGGAACGGCGGACGTCACACGCGACCCGATCGGCAATGGCAGGCCGTTCGCGGGGGCGCCATCCACCGATCCCGGTTTTGGCTGGACAGGCCGGTTCTGGAGCGTTCTCCTGCCGACAACGATTCTTGGAGGAACGTCATGCTTCGCCGGGCTCTGCTCGTCACGCCCCTTTGGGCGCCCGCCATCGTGTCCGCGCAAAGCCTCCAGGATCGGCCCGTGCGGCTTATCATTCCCTATTCGGCCGGCGGCGTGGCCGACACTGTCGCGCGGATCCTGCAGCAGAAGATCTCGGAGAATCTCGGCCAGCCGCTGATCGTGGAGAACCGGACCGGCGCGGCCGGCGCCATTGGCGCGAGCTTCGTCGCGCAGTCGCCGCCCGACGGGCACACGCTGCTGCTGGAAGGCGCCACCTCCATCACGGGGCCGCTCGCCAACCGCGGCATGACTTTCGACTACGGCGCCATGCCCATCTGCGCGCAGATCACCGCCGCGCCCTATGTCCTCGGCATCAAGGCCGGCTTCCAGGGCGACGACCTGCGCGGCTACCTGGCCGAGGCGAAGCGCCGGCCCGGCGAGGTCACCTTCGGCACCCCCGGCATCGCGCATATCGCGCATCTGATGGGCGAGATGCTGCAATCCCTCGCCGACGTCCGGCTGGAGCAGGTGCCCTTCCGCGGCGGCGCCGATGCGGCGCGCGTGGTCGCCGGCGGCCGCGTAGATTCCTGCATCATCAGCGAGAGCAGCTTCTCGCCCGTGCTGCGCGGCGAGCGCGGCCGGGTGATCGCCG
>JAQGHZ010000168.1 GCA_028291485.1 Rubritepida sp.
GCGGACATCCTCTTCGTCCTGGCGCGCAAGCCCGAGGAGCTGCGCGCCATCGCCGAGCGCTTTCGGATGCCGCTGATGTTCATGCCGCCGGCGGGCGGAATGGCGTCTTCCGGTCTGGCCATGTCGGACATGGAAGCGCTGGGCATCCGCCTCGTCGTGGACGCGACGACGCCCATGCTGGCGATGCATCGCGCCCTCCGCGATTCCTATGCGGCGATCCTGAGGGGCGAGGCGGACCCGCTGGTGGGCGGCTCCCTCCAGGCCGAGGACAAGGCGCTGAAGCAAAGCATCGGGCTGGAGATCCTGCTGGAGGTGGAGCGGCGCACGGTCGAACACGGCCATTGAGGAACGGCGCGGTTTAATCCGCGTGACAGCCGGGATAGCCTGCCGCCATGATTCCAACTTCCATGGCACGTCTGGTCCTGCTCGTCGCGCTCACGCTTCCCTGGCTGAGCGCCTGCAGCCATCCCTCGCCGCAAGAGGCGGCCGGCGCCAACGACGCCCAATGCCGCAGCTACGGGTTCGAGCGCGGAAGCGTGCGCTACACGGAATGCCGCACGCTGCTGGACCGGCGCAGCGCCCTCGTCGCGTCGCGTCCCCCCGGCTCGGGCAATCCCGCGGGGCTGCCCATCTACTTGCCGCCGCCAGACCTGCCATCGCCGGAGGAACGGGGCTGCATGGCCGTACCGATCAACGGGCAGCTCTACACCAACTGTCCCTGATGCGGACTCAGGCGATCCGGTAGAGCGCCTTCGCATTGTCGTGGAACAGCGCGCGGATCTGCTCGCGCGGCATGTCGGCCACGGCGCGCTTGAAGCCGGTGTAGATCGTGTCGAAGCTCGCCACGAGGCTGTCCACCGGGAAGTTGCTGGCGAACATGCAGCGCTCCCAGCCCAGGATGGCGATGGCTTCGCGCACGATCCTGCCGTTCTCTTCCTCGGGCCAGCTCCCAGGCGGCAGGCCGATGCCGGAGAGCTTGAGCCGCACGTCCGGGAAAGGCGCCAGCAAAGCGAGCGCCTTGCGCCAGCCGGCCAGCCCCTCGCGCGAGCGGTCCGCCGGCAGGCCGGTGTGGTTCAGCACGAAGGGAATGCCGGGATGGTCGCGCGCCGCATCCGCCATGGCCTGCAAGTCCCACCAGGGCACCTGCACCTCGCAGATGAAGCCCTTCTCCCCGAGCGCTGCAAAACCGCGCCGCCAGGCGGGATCGTCCATCGAGCCGGGGCGGCCGCGCGTGTCGTCGAAGGTATTCTCCTCCTGCGTCGGCTTCGTGCGGATGCCGCGCAGGAAGTCGAAGCCCGCGAGATCGGCGATGGTCTCCGCCACGTCCTCGCGGTGTAGGATCGCCTGGCCCAACGCCACGCTGGGCAGCCCTTCCCGCTTGCGCAGCGCTGCGAGCCAGCGCGCCTCGCCCAGCGGATCGCCGGCCCACCCCGCCTGCACATGCACGGTGGCGACCACGTTGTGATCCGCCGTGTCGCGCCGGTAGTCGGCCGGCAGGTAGTCCTTGCCGAACAGCTTTTGCGTGCTGCCGTAGCGGAAGGGCGCGGGCTTGCTCGCCCAGTGCGGATACTGCGCCGCGTTCGCCTTCAGGTCCCAGAAATGCTGGTGCGGGTCGACGATCGGCAGGTCGCGGAGAAACGTATCGGACATGCTCAATCCTGCCGGATGTTGGCCTGGCGGATGAAGCCGCCCCAGAGCGCGGTGTCAGCCTCCATCACCCGGCGGAACTCGGCGCGGCCGCGGTCGCGCATCTCGAAGCCGGCGCCGCGCAGCCGCGCGCTCACATCCGTGTCGCGAAGGGCCGCGAGCGTGTCGCGCTCGAGTTGCGCGAGGATCGGCTCGGGCGTTCCGGCGGGCGCGAGGAGGCCCATCCAGGAGATCGCCGTGAATCCGGGGAAACCCTGCTCGGCGACGGTCGGCACCTCCGGCAGGTCGCGCCAGCGCTCGGTCCCGGTGACGGCGAGCGCGCGCAGCTGGCCGGCCCGGATCGAGGGCACGGAATTGCCCGGATTGTTGAAGCTGCTCTTCACCTGTCCGGCGAGGATGGCCGTCTGCGACGGCGCGGCCCCGCCGAAGGGCACATGCGTCATCTCGACACCGGCGATATGGGCGAAGAGCGCCGGCGCCAGGTGGCTGGTATTGCCGACACCGGCCGAGCTGTAGGTGACCTCACCCGGATGCGCGCGGGCCAACGCAACCAGCTCCTGGAGGGTGCGGACCGGCACCGAGGGGTGCACCAGCACCACCATCGGGTAGTCCACCACCTCGGCGACGGGGGCCAGGTCGCGCATCGGATCGTAGCTGAGATTCGGCACCAGGAACGGCGCGGCGATGATGCTGGAGGCCGCCATCAGCAGGGTCAGCCCATCCGGCGCTGCCTTTGCGACGAGGTCTGCGCCGATATTGCCGCCGGCGCCGGAGCGGTTCTCCACCACCACGGACTGTCCCCAGATCGTGGACAGCCGCTCGGCCAGCACGCGGGCGCAGACATCGGAGGGCCCGCCGGGCGCGGAGGCCGCGATCATCCGCACCGGACGCGAAGGCCAGCGCGGCTGGGCGAAAGCCGGCGTCGCGGCGAGGGCGGCGCCTCCCGCCAGGAGATGACGGCGCGGCAGTATGTGCATGCTCATTCCATTCGAATCCCGGCGTCGCGGATGAAGCCGCCCCAGAGGGCGCTGTCCGCCTCCATCTGACGGCGGAAATCGGCGCGGCCGCGGTTGCGGATCTCGAAGCCCGCGGCCAGCAGGCGCGCGGTCACGCCGCTTTCGGCGACCACGGCCCGCGTGTCGCGCTCGATCTGCGCCGTGATGGCGTCCGGCGTCGCGGCGGGGGCGAGAAAGCCCATCCAGGAGCTGGCGCGGAAGCCGGGAAAGCCCTGCTCGGCGACGGTTGGCACGTCCGGGAGGTCGCGCCAGCGCGTGTCGCCGGTCACGCCGATCGCGCGGTATTGCCCGGCGCGGATGCCGGGCATGGTCTGCAGCGGATTGTTGAAGGCCATCGTCACCTGGCCGGCGATCAGCGCCGTCTGCGCCTGCGCCGCGCCCGGGAAGGGCACATGTGTCATCTCGACGCCGGCCAAGTGCGCCAGCAGGGCGGGTGCCAGATGCCCCGTATTGCCCACGCCGGAGGAGCTGTAAGTGACCTCGCCCGGATGGGCGCGCGCATAGTCGATCAGCTCCGCCACGCTGCGGATCGGCACCGAGGGATGGACGGCGACCACCATCGGATAGTCGAAGACCTCGACCACGGGCGCGAAGTCGCGCAGCGGATCGAAGCTGAGGTTCGGCACCAGGAAGGGCGCGGTGACGAGCGAGAGTGCCGCGATCAGCATCGTATGCCCGTCCGGCACGGCCTTGGCGACGAGGTCGGCGCCGATATTGCCCCCCGCCCCGGCGCGGTTCTCCGTCACGACGGGCTGGCCCCAGACGGTGGTCAGCCGCTCGCCGAGGACGCGGGCGCAGATGTCGGCGGGGCCGCCCGCCGGGAAGGGCACGACGAGGCGCACCGGCCGCGTGGGCCAGCGTGGCTGCGCGAAAGCAGGGGACGCGGTGAGCGCGGCGGCTCCGGCCAGGAGGTGACGACGGTGCATGGCCTCAATCCGCCTTGGCGCCGGAGACGCGCGCGACCTGCGCCCATTTCTCCGTCTCGCTGGCAACGAAGCGGCCGAAATCCTGCGGGCTGTCGCGGCCCGGCTCCACGCCGAGCGCGGCCAGGCGCGACTTCATCGCATCGGTCCGCATGGCCGCATTGGCGCGGCGGTTGAGGTCGTTGGTGAGCGCGTCCGGCATCCCGGCCGGGCCGAACATGCCGTACCAGGTGATCGCCTCGAAGCCCGGCAGCGTCTCGGCGAAGGTCGGCACGTTCGGCAGCGCGGCGGAGCGATGCGCGCTCGTCACCGCGATGGCGCGCAGGCGGCCGGCCTCGATATGCGGCACCGCCGAGATCATGTTGTTGAGCATGAGCTGCACCTGGCCGCCGACCGTGTCCGTCGTGGCCTGCGCCGCACCCGGATAGGGCACGTGCACGATGTCGATGCCGGCCATCGCCTTGAAGAGCTCGGTGCCGAAGTGGTTGCCCGTGCCGCTGCCCGGCGAGGCATAGTTGAGCGTGCCGGGCCGCGCCTTCGCGAGCGCGATGACATCGGCCAGCGTGTGGACCGGCACGGACGGATGCGCCACCAGCACGTAAGGCCCGCTGGCGAGCAGCGCGATGGCCGTGAAGTCCGTGCCCACGTTGTAGGGAAGGTTCGGCATGATGCTGGGGATGATCGCGTGCATGCTCGCATTCACCAGCAGCGTGTGTCCGTCCGGCGCCGATCGCGCGACGAGCTGGCAACCGACCGCGCCGGTGCCGCCCACGCGATTGTCGACGACCGTGGGATAGGCCCAGCCTTCCGACATTCCCGGCGCCACGAGACGCGCGACGGCATCCGTCGGCCCACCCGCGGGCGACGGGACGATGAGGCGCACCGGGCGGTTCGGGAAGTCCTGGCCTTGCGCTCGCGCCGCGCACGGGGCGAGCGCAGCGGCGGCGAGGGCGGCGGCGCAGGCGCGCCGGCTCACGACGGGGAATGGCATGTCGACGTCCTCCTGCGGCGGCAGCCTTGCGTGAGGCTGCCGTCCGTCCTGCGGAGAGGCATGTCAGCCGCATCCTATATTGTCAACAATTCTGGACGGAAGAAACGTGTCGCCATCCGCAGATCGGGATGGCGACACGTCAATTTGCCAACACTTTCATTCCATCGGTGAATGGGGGGAGAGCACGCGCTCCAGCGCCTCGATGAAATCCTTCATCCGGTAAGGCTTCTGCAGGATCTCGACGCCATCGGCTCCCGCCTGGCCCTGCAACCCGGCGGCATAGCCCGAGGTCAGCAGGATCGGCAGGTCCGGCCGCCGCCGCCGCAGCTCGCGCGCCAGCTCGATGCCGTTCATGCCGCCCGGCATCATGACGTCGGAGAAGACGATGTCGATCCGCCGCCCATTGGCCAGCGCGCCCAGCGCCGCCTCGGCGCTCGCCGCGCGGGTGACGCTGTAGCCGAGCCCGCGGGCCATCTCGGCGACCAGCGCGGCCACCTCGTCGTCATCCTCGACCAGCAGCATCTCGCCGGCGCTCGCCGGCGCGGCGCGGCGGAAGTCCAGCAGATGGCGGGGAATAGCGGCCGGCGCCGCCTGCGCGCGCGGCAGCAGCAACGTCACCGTCGTGCCGCGCCCCGGGATGCTCTCGATGGCCACCGACCCGCCCGACTGCCGCGCGAAACCGTAGACCTGCGGCAATCCGAGCCCCGAGCCCTCGCCCACGCCCTTGGTCGTGAAGAAGGGCTCGAAGGCGCGGGCCTGGACCTCCTCCGGCATGCCGGCGCCCGTGTCGGTCACCGCGAGCCGCACGAAGTCGCCCTGCAGCCCGTCCCGGTCCAGCCCGGGTTCGTTGTCGGCACTGATGATGATGGTGCCGTCGGCCGGCATGGCGTCCCGCGCATTGGCGCAGAGGTTCAGCATCGCCAGCTCCAGCTCCACCGGATCGGCCATCGCCGGCCAGAGATCCGCCGCGAAGCGCGAGCGGACGCGGCCGCCGCCGCGCAGGGTGCGCTCCAGCAGCTCGCGCATGCCCTCGATCTGGCGCTGGAGGTCCACCGGCTCGGAGCGCAGCGCCTGCCGCCGCGAGAAGGAGAGCAGCTGCCGGGTCAGCGAGGCGCCGCGCTCCGCCGCCTGGCGCATGCCCTCCAGGATCACCCGACGGCGCTCGTCGTCCTGACCGCCGAGCTCGAGCAGGCTGACGCCGCCCGAGACGACCTGCAGCAGGTTGTTGAAGTCGTGCGCCACGCCGCCGGTGAGCTGGCCGATCGCCTCGATCTTCTGCGCCTGCCGCAGGTGCTCCTCCGCCTCGGCGAGCCGCGCCTGGTCGCGCAGCCGGTCGGTGACGTCGGTGACGAACTGGTAGGCGCCCATGATCCGCCCGTCCCGGCCGCGCAGCGGGCTGAACCGCATCTCGTAGTCGCGCTGGTCGTAGGCCGGGTGGCCGAAGCGCCCGATGGTGGTGAAGGTGTCGCCCGTCAGCGCGCGGGTCCAGACGGCGCGCACCGCCTCGCGGTGCTCGGGCAGCGCGTGCAGCGCCTCCAGCATGTTGTCGCCGACCTTGGGCGTGACACCGTAGATGCGCTTGAACTCGCGCGCGCTGGCGCGGTTGATCGCGAGCCAGTTGTAGTCGGGGTCGGCGGCCTGGATGAACAGCTCGGTGGATTCGACGATATCGGCGAGGAGTTTCCGGCCTTCCAGCGCCTCCTGCACGCGGCGCTCCAGCGTCTCGTTCAGTTCCTGCAGCCGCCGCTCGTTCTCGCGCAGCGTGGTGACGTCGAAGCCCTCGGCGAAGATGCCGGTGACGCGTCCCTCGCCATCCGTGATGGGGGCGTAGAGGAGGTCGAGGATGAGCTCGCGTTCCGGCTCGTCGGGCGTCCGCCGGAAGCGGATGGCCGCGGACCGGGCGACATAGCGCTCGCCCGTGGCGTAGACGTTGTCGAGGAGCTCGAAGAAGCTCCGGTTCTCGACGTCGTGGAAGGCCTGCCGCGCCGGCTTGCCGATCCAGTCGCCGCTGTTGAAGATCTCGCGGTGCGCGTTGTTGATGTATTCGTAGACGTGGTCCGGCCCGGTCATGATGCAGACGAAGCCCGGCGCCTGGTCGAAGATGCGTCGCTGCCGCTCCGCCTCGGCCCGCCGGTCCTGCTCGGCCAGCACGGTCGCCGTCGTCTCGGTGCAGACGACGAGGACCCCGCCCACGCCGCCGGGCGCGTCGGCATGGTCGATGGGGCCGTAGCTATAGGTCCAGTAGCTGTCCGCCAGGCGGCCGTCGCGGTGCATGGGGATGAGGGCGTTCTCCCGCCACACCGCCCCCCCACCCGACATCACCTGCTCGATCTGCGGCCCGACGACGTCCCAGACCTCGGCCCAGACCTCGGGCGCCGGCCGGCCCAGGGAGCTCGTGTGCCGCTCGGGGCCGATCAGGGCGTGGAAGGCGTCGTTGTGGAGGCCCACGAGGTCCGGCCCCCAGTAGATGGCCATGGGATGGCCGGTGTTGAGCATGATCCGCACGGCCGCCCGCAGCGATTGCGGCCAGGCTGCCGCCGGGCCCAGGGGAGTCGCGGACCAGTCGTGCGCGCGCATGAGCGCGCCGAGCGCGCCGCCATCCGCAAGGAAGGCCGGTGCGGTCATGGCGGCCCGATCCGCCGCGGCTCGGGCCGGTCGCGGGACGGATGGGCGCCGGCCGGCATGTTCCTGGGCAGATATCTCATGGTATCAAGCGAATATAGACCGATATTTTCCTGGTCCGAGATGCAGGAACACGATTCCCGTGCATTTTTTTGGATATCCGGACTGTCCTTGGTTTAATTGAGCCGCCATGTCTTGGCGCGGAAGCATCCCGAATGTCGCTGGCTCCTAGCTCTTCAACCAAGCTATTGCCACGCACCGAATGCCCGGAGGGCCAGACATTTCCGGGGTCTCCAGGCTTGTTGACGGCGCAGACCCGGCGCGCGTAATCCGAGCCAACAGCCAGGGTAGGGCCTATTGTGAAGAAGCCGGGTGTCGTGAGGAAGCCGAAGACCGAGGTGAAGGCCAGGCCAGGCCTCGGCGAGGGCTACGAACTGACCGTGTCCTCCCCCGTCCTGCTGGCCCAGGGCTCGGACCGCGACTTCCGCCGGCTGGTGCACAACCTCTTCGGCTTCCTGGCACGGCACGAGGCGATCCGCGAGGGGCACGGCGCCTTCATCGGCCTCGCCGGCATCGAGTACACGGTGCTGATCTCCATCGCGCATCTCTCGGCCGAATCCGATGTCAGCGTGCGCGACGTGGCCGAGCACCTGCACCTCAGCGGCGCCTTCGTGACCACCGTGACGAACCGGCTGCTGGGCAAGGGGCTGGTGGCCAAGCGCACGGACCCGACCGACCGCCGCCGCCTCTGCCTCACCGTGACGCGCCAGGGCCGCGACCTGCTGGCGACGCTGGCGCCGACGCAGCGCCAGGTGAACGACGTGCAGTTCGAGGGGATCAGCTTGGAGGAGTTCCGGACGCTGTCCAACCTCATCGAGCGGCTGATCGATTCGAGCGGACGCGCGCTGTCGCTGCAGCGCTACCTCGGCGAGAACGCCCGGGCGACGACGCCGACGAAGCTGCCGGTCCGGCGCGCGGGTTGAAGAGCGCGAGGGGCCGATTCACGCTTCGCCGTGAAGAACGTCGAAGCGATCAGACGCTCAGTCCGCAAACGCTGCGTTGATCACCGGCACATGGCGCGGATCCGTCGCCGACTTGCCGGTGAAGCCCATCGCCCTCACGCGCAGGCAGTGGAGGCGCAGGCCGTCCAGATCGTCGCGCGGGTGGTAGGGCTCGTCGTAGATGCCGATCCCCGCGAGGGCCGCCGCATGGGCGATGCGCGAACGCGCGTAGAAGAGCGGCTCCCACTCGCGCTTCATGCGCATCTGCTTCGAGAGATCCTTCCCGCCGAAGGCCAGCGCCTTCAACCGCGGCGAGGCGGTGGCAATGGCCTCCACCGCGTTCAGCCCCTCGCCGGATTCGATGATGGCGGTGATCTCAATCCCGGCGCAGCGGCCCTGCAGCAGCTCCTCGTAGAGCCGCAGCTCCGCGACCGAGCCGAGCTTGGTCAGCACCACCGAATCTGGCAGCTCCGGCAGATCCTGGAGCAGCAGGACGTCGCGCAGCCCATCCAGCGTGCCGAGCGGGCTGAGCCGCAGCGCCGGGCTGCACCCCGTCGCGCGGGCGCGGGCGATGAAGCCGGGGATCAGGGCGCGCGTCGCATCCTTCAGCTCGTCCGGAACGGTGTCCTCGAGGTCGAGGCAGACGGAGGCCGGACGGGAGGCGAAGGCCGGCTCGAAGACCGATTCCTGTCCGCCGATGATGAGCAGCTTGCAGCTCAATTCGAGGTTCCTAGCATCGCAGGTTGAGGAGACTGGTCCACTTGGCGCGCTCGCGCACCATGTGCTCGGCGAGCTGCGCCGCATCGCCGGCGACCGTGGTGGCGCCGGCGGCCGTGAGGCGCGCGCGGACCTCGGGGTCGTGCAGGGCCGCGACCATCTCCTGCGAGAGCTTCGCGGCGATGGGATCCGGCGTCGCGACCGGCGCGTAGATGCCGAACCAGGAGGTGATCTCGAAATCGGGGATGCCCTGCTCGATGAGCGTGGGCAGATCGGGGAAGTTCACATGGCGCTCGCGCGCGGCGAGGCCGATCGGGCGCAACCGGCCCTCGCGCAGGTAGGGCGACGCGACGGAGAGCTCGATGAAGGCGCCATCGAGATGGCCGGCCACGAGATCGATGTGGACCGCGCCGCCGCCGCGATAGGGCACGTGGGTGATCTCGGTGCCGCTGGAGCAGCGCAGGCGCTCGCCCGCCAGGTAGTGCGGCCCGCCGGGGCCCGCGCTGCCGAAGCTCAGCGGCGTCGTGGCGGACTTCATGTAGGCGACCAGCTCCTGCAGGTCATGGACCGGCAGGCTCGTTCGCACGCAAAGCACGAGCGGCACGTAGCCAACCCAGCAGAGGGGGCGGAAGTCGCGCTCAGGGTTGTAGGAGAGCTGCGGATTCACCAGCGGGTTGATGCTGATGGTGGTCGTGGAGCCGGTCAGCATGGTGTAGCCGTCGGGCGCGGCCCGGGCGACGAAGACGGAGCCGATTTCGCCCGACGCGCCACCGCGATTGTCCACCACCATGGGCTGGCCGATCGTCTGGCCGACCCGGGTCGCGATCAGGCGGCCGACGAGGTCGTTCGTGCCGCCCGGCGTGAAGGGCACCACGAGGCGCAACGTGCGGTCCGGAAAGGTCTGCGCGCGTGCGGGCGCCGCCAGCAGGGCGAGACCTGCGCCGCCCAGGAATCCACGCCGGTCCAGCGATGTCGTCATGCGAAGTCTCCGCTTATCCGAGCCCCATGCGACGCAAGATGCGTGCCGCGTGGTGCTGCCTTCCATTTTCTCTTATAGCAATGTTGCAAAGCTATTTTCATGGCAGAATCCTCGGCCGTCTGCGCATCGGCTAGGCAGTCCGGTGTTCGGCCAGGGCGGCATATCCACCGCGATAGTAGAGCAGCGGCGCGGCCTGCTCCGTCGTGCCGTGCCCCAGGACGTGGCCAAGCAGGATGGTGTGGTCCCCCGCAGGCATGGA
>JAQGHZ010000298.1 GCA_028291485.1 Rubritepida sp.
GCCGCGTCGGGCGTCACCTGGCCGGGCGGCAGACCATTGATGTGCTGGACATCCCATGGGCGGGGCGCGACCTCGAGGGTGCGGGCGGCGCCGTTCTCGGAGAGGGTGGCGCGCGGGCCGTGGTCGCGGCCGAAGCCGAAGACAAAAAGCCCGTCCGGCGAGACGCGGACCGCCTGCCCGTCCAGCGCCAGCCGCGCGCCGGCGGCGCCGCGGCCGAGGAGCATGGCGCCCTGGGCCGGCGTGCCGCGCCATTCCAGCGCCGCGGCCGGCCGGGCCAGCAGCAGGGCCGGGAGAGCGAGCGCCGCGCGGCGGTTCAAAACAGCAGCCCCTGGACCGGCCTGGCCGGAGCGGCGGTGACGCCGATCGTGCCGTCCTGGAAGGTCAGGGTCAGCTTCGCGCTGGGCGCGACCTCGGCGGCGACGGTGATCGTCTGACCGTCCGCGCCCTGGACCAGCGCGAAGCCGCGCGCCAGCACGGCGTTGTAGCTGACCGCCTCCAGGCGGGCGGCGAGCCCCTCGACCCGCGCGGCCTGCTCGCGGATCAACCCCAGGACGGGACCGGCGGAGAGCCGCGCCAGGGCGGGCGCCGCCTGCCGCTTCGCCTGGGCGCGGGCCCAGGCGGCGGTCATCCGCTGCTCCAGTGCCTGGGCGGCGTTGCGCCCGGCGGCGATGGCCTCGCGCGGGTGACGGAGCTGGCCGCCGAGCCGGGTCACCGCCTGGCGCTTGGCCAGGACGAAGCCGGGCAAGGCCGTCCGCAGCCGCTCGCCGCGGTCGTCGAGGCGCTGGCGGAGCTGGTTCACCAGGGACGGCAGGTCGGGCAGGCCGCGCTCGGCGCGGTGCAGGTGCAAGCGGGTCTCGCGCATCACGGCGGCGATGCACTGGGCGATCCGCGACCCCCTTTGGGCGATGTCGGCGGCCAGCTCCACCCGGGAGGGCACCGCCAGCTCGGCGGCGGCGGTGGGGGTGGGCGCGCGGCGATCGCTGGCGAAGTCGATGAGGGTGGTGTCGGTCTCGTGCCCCACGGCGGAGATGAGCGGAATGCCGGAGGCGGCGGCCGCGCGGATCACGATCTCCTCGTTGAAGGCCATCAGGTCCTCCAGCGAGCCGCCGCCGCGGGCCACGATGATCACGTCCGGCCGTGGGACGCGCCCACCCACGGGCAAGGCCGAGAAGCCGTTGATGGCGGCGGCGATCTTCTCGGCCGCCCCCTCCCCCTGCACCGGGACCGGCCAGAGGATCACATGTCGGGGAAAGCGGCGGGCCAGGGTGGTGCGGATGTCCTGGATGACGGCGCCGCGCTCGCTGGTCACCACGCCGATGACGGTCGGCAGCATCGGCAGGGCGCGCTTGCGCTCGGGGGCGAAGAGGCCCTCGGCCAGCATCGCCAGCCGCAGCCGTTCGATCCGCGCCAGCAGGGCGCCCTCGCCGGCATATTCCAGCTTCTCGATGATGAGCTGGTACTTGGAGCGGTCGCCATAGGTGGAGACCCGGCCGGTGGCGATCACCTCCAGCCCGTTCTCCGGCTTCAGCCCGACTCGGGAGACGGCACTCTTCCAGATCACGCTCTCGATCTTGGCGTTCTCGTCCTTGAGCGAGAGATAGATGTGGCCCGAGGGATAAGGTTTCACCTCGGTCAGCTCGCCGCGGACGCGGACGCGCTGGAAGGCGCCCTCGAGGGTACGCTTGATGGCGCCGGCCAACTCGCCCACACCGTATTCGGGAATATTGCCGCCGGGTCCGTCCATCGCCTGAGTATAGGACGGATCGCGGCGTTGCGGAGGCGCCCAGCTGTGAGGGTTCTGGCATGAAGGTTCTGGTGGTGGGCGGCGGCGGCCGCGAGCATGCGTTGTGCTGGGCGATCGCCGCCTCGCCCTTGCTGACGCGGCTGATATCAGCGCCGGGGAACCCCGGAATCGCCGAAATCGCCGAGTGCTTCCCGGTGGGCGCGGAGGATATCGCGGGCATCGTGGCGCTGGCGAAGCGGGAAGCCGTCGACCTCGTGGTGGTCGGCCCCGAGGCACCGCTGACGCTGGGCATGGCCGATGCCTGCGCCGAGGCCGGCATCGCCTGCTTCGGCCCGCGGAAAGCGGCCGCCCTGCTGGAGGGCAGCAAGAGCTTCTTCAAGGAGATCGCCAACGCCGCCGGCGCGCCGACCGCCGCGCATGGCCGTTTCACCGAGGCCGCCGCGGCCCGCGCCTATATCCGACAGAAGGGCGCGCCCATCGTTGTGAAGGCGGACGGGCTCGCCGCCGGCAAGGGTGTCGTGGTCGCGACCACCGTCGAGGAGGCCGAGCAAGCCGTCACCGAGATGATGGAGGACGGCATCCATGGCGCCGCCGGCTCCACCCTGGTGATCGAGGAGTGCCTGGTCGGCGAGGAGATCAGCTTCTTCGCCTTGTGCGATGGCCAGCACGCGATTCCGCTCGGCGCCGCGCAGGACCACAAGCGCGTGGGCGACGGCGACACCGGCCCCAACACCGGCGGCATGGGCGCCTACTCCCCGCCGCCCGCCTTCACCGAGGCCATGCAGGCCGGGGTGATGAAGACCTGCATCACCCCCGTCCTCGCCGAGCTCGCGAAGCGCGGCACCCCCTTCCAGGGCGTGCTCTTCGCCGGGCTGATGCTGACGGCGGACGGCCCGAAGCTGCTGGAATTCAATGTCCGCTTCGGCGATCCGGAGTGTCAGGCGCTGATGCTCCGCCTGCGCAGCGACATCCTGCCGGCGCTGCTCGCCGCGACACAGGGCGAGCTGAAGGACTTCGATCTCCGCTGGGAGAAGCTGGCCAGCCTCGTCGTCGTCATGGCGGCCGAGGGCTATCCCGCCGCGCCGCGCAAGGGCACCGAGATCCGCGGGCTGGAGGCGGCCGCGCAGGTCCCCGGCGTGCAGGTCTTCCACGCCGGCACGGCGCGCGACGAGGAAGGGCGGCTGGTGGCCAATGGCGGCCGCGTGCTCGGCATCGGGGCGACTGGCGCCACCCTCGCCGCGGCGCGCGAGGCGGCCTATGCCGCCATCGCGAAGGTGGACTGGCCGGAGGGATTCTGCCGCGGGGATATCGGCTGGCGCGCGCTCTGACGTATTTTACGCCATTCACGCGAATTCGTCGCAGAAGGCGAGGCGC
>JAQGHZ010000188.1 GCA_028291485.1 Rubritepida sp.
CCAGCACGGTGTGGCGCTTTCTGGATCGACACGCCATGACCTTCAAAAAAAACAGCCCACGCCAGCGAGCAGGAACGGCCCGACGTCGCCGCGCGGCGGCAAGCCTGGTTCGACGGCCAGCCTGATCTCGATCCTGAGCGCCTGGTCTTCATCGATGAAACCGGAGCCTCCACCAAGATGGCTCGCCTGCTCGTTCTGGCAGCTAGCGCCGTCGACTTCCCAGCAAGGCGTGATGCCCCCGCCAACCTCCGCCATGTGGGGTCCCCGCTCGAGGACGTGACCGTGCCGCCCTGGATGCTGCCCTGGCCACCCGGCGATAGCCGCCCACTCGTTGTCGTCGGGCTCAGCACGTTGGCGCAAGGGCAAGAGAACCTCATGCGGCGTTGCATCGAGGCGGTGGGCACGCTCAATGAGGTGCGGGCGCTTGTTACCCTCGGCCCGTCGCTCGACGCGGCGCGGTTCGGCACGCCGCCGGCAAACGTCCGGCTGGAGCGGTTCGCGCCGCACTCGACGGTGCTGCCGCTGGCGGCGGCCATGGTCACCCAGTGCGGGCTTGGGACCGTGGCGAAGGCGCTTGCGCACGGGGTCCCGCTGGTTTGTGTACCGCTCCTCGGCGACCAGCCGGAGAACGCCGCCCGCGTGGCGGCCCGCGGCGCGGGGCTGCGCCTTCCGCCCGACGCTACGACGGGCCGTATCGCCGAGGCGATCCGGCGCGTGTTGACGGAGCCGGGCTTCCGCGCGAACGCCGCGAGGCTCAGTAGCATTATGATGGCCGGGGGGTCGGCGGCGGAGCGATGTGCCGACCAGGTGGAGTCCGTGCTTGCCTCGGCGCGGGCCGTGGAAGCGCCGTGACCGCCGACCACGGCTTCTTTAGCGAGGCGGTGGTTGCCCTTTAAAGCACCGGGTACGCACGCGAACTCGATCCGGATAAGGTGCGTGTAGCCTGTGAGCTTCGAAGGTCCGGAGAGCCGTTTCCGGGGATGGTACAAGCGTAACAGCGAGTCTTGCGGCCGCGTGTCAATTTGCCGCCTCAACGCTCTGCGCTCCCAGGGCCGGCCGCATCATCCTATCCCAGAGAACGTTGTCGTCACGGTTCCTATCGCTGCAACGAAAGGAACCGTGACGACAAGTTCTCTGGGGAGAGGCACGAACTATGGACAATTCCTTGCCAAGCACAACCACCCAATCGCGCTGCCCGTTCCATCAGAATAGGCGGTAGGTCAGGAATACACCCACATCGAGTTGATGCCGCGTGCCCCCCGGGGCGCTGGCGAGAGGGGAACGCCCGATATCTCCTATCAGCCGCGAGTAGTCGAAGACCCCGATGAGGCTGGTACGGTCCGTGAGGCGCCACTCGCCGGTTCCCATCAATCCGATCCGCTCGATACCGCCCCCGGGGCGGTAGGCCGGCAATCCGCTGGCCCGGGCCTCTTCCGCGCTGACACCGTAGAACGCCTGGGCAAAGGGTTGCGTCACGGCGATCAGATGCGGACCAGCGCTGACGGCGACATGGCCGATCGCGCCCTGCGCCAAGGCCCTGATCTCCAGTTCGGCACCGTGATGCGAACGGGTGACGTCCTGGGTAAGGGTCGCCTGCAAGGCCAGGGGCCCGGCTTCATAGGCGGCGAAGCCACCTATCTCGAACGAGCGACTGATATGCCGGAGGCCACGCAGCCTCGCCTTGCTGTCATGGAAGCTGCGGCCGAGTTGCCAGCGTGCGGCAAAGCCGGCGGAGAAGCCGCCCGCCTCAATCATCGAATAAGTCGCGCCGTCCAGAATGTCGAAGTCGAACCGTGTTCCGTAGCCGCCGCTGAGGTAGGGCAGTGGCAGAGCCACCTCACCCTCGAACCCGCATAGGCGGGGGTCGTCAGAAGCCCGGCGCCCAGGCGCACCTCCAGCCCTTCCCGTGGTGCGCCGAATTCTGGTGCCGGCTGCGCGCTGCGGGCCGGCGGGAGAGAAGTGGCCAGGACAAGCAATAGCGCCAGGGCCGGAGCGACCCGCCTTACCGTTCGCGCCATCTCCGCACGGCTCAGCGATCGCGCATGTCGATCAGCGTTTCGCGAGCGGCCTCCAGCGTTTGGTCGACATCCTCCTCGTCATGGGCGAAGGAGAGGAACAGATTCTCGTAGGCGCCGGGGTGGAAGAGAACGCCGCGGTTCAGCATCCCCTCCCATCAAAGGCGGAAGGCCTGGTGGTCGGCCTGACGAGCGGCATCGCGATAGTTGCGGATCGGCTGCCTTGAGAACCACACCTGCAGCACAGGTCCCAGACCCACGACATGCGCCGGCGACTGCGTGTCGCGAAGGATACGCTCGAGCCCGTAACGCAGCCGATCGGAGACGGCGTAGAGCCGCTCGTACATGCCGGGTCGAGCCATCTCGTCCAGCGCGGCATTCGCCGCGGAGACCGCGATGCCATTGGCAGTGTAGGTGCCGGCGATCGACACCTTGCCCGCCGCCACCAGCGCCATGATGTCGCGCCGTCCGCCCATCGCGGCGATTGGAAAGCCGCCGCCAAGTCCCTTGGCGAAGACCGACAGGTCGGGCGTCACGCGGAAATGGGCCTGCGCGCCTCCGAGCCCGATGCGGAATCCCGTGATGACCTCGTCGAAGATCAGCAGCACGCCATGCTGCCGCGTGACTTCCCGCATGGCCTGGAGATAACCGGGCTCCGGCAGGATGCAGCCGGTGTTGCACATGATCGGCTCACTCAGCACGGCGGCGATCTGATCGCCCTCGCGTTCGAGCGTCGCGCGGAGCGCGTCGATGTCGTTCCAGGGCAAGATGATCAGCGAGCTGTCGATGCCCGCCGGCATGCCTGGCCCCTGCGCCACCGGTCGGGGCGCGTGGTCCTCGCCCGCAATCGCGGGGTCGGGATGCTTGCTCCAGTAAACGCCGTCCGAGAAGCCGTGATACATGCCCTCGAAGCGGATCACCTTCGGCCGGCCCGTGAAGGCGCGCGCGAGGCGGACGGTGTAGAGGACGGCCTCCGTCCCCATGTTGCACAGCCGCACCTGCTGCATGCTGGGGATCGCCGCGGTGATCTTCCTCGCAAGTTCGCTCTCGTCCGCGGTCGGAAGCGCGAAGACGGTCCCGCGGTTCTGGATGGAATCCACGACCGCCTGCGTGACCTGCTTGGGCCGGTGGCCGAGGAGCATAGGACCGAGCCCCAGCAGGTAGTCGACATAGGTGTTGCCGTCGACATCGGTGAGCCGCGAACCGCTGCCGCTCTCAACGAAGAGCGGATAGGGATCCCAGCCGGACCATGTGGCGCGGGCGGTGCTGTTGACCCCGCCGGGGATGAGTTCCCGCGCCGTCTCAAAGAGAGCCGCGCTTCCGGCGGTGCGGTCGGGCTGCTGATAGCTGAGCTTCATCATCATCTCACTTCTTTCGTCGGGCCGGCAAAGCGCAGTTGGGCGGATGCCTTCAGTCCTGCCGCATTGCAGGAGCCGTTCCAGAAGCCGGCCGACACGATAACCGTTTGAAGTTTCACGATGTGCCGTCCCAGCCACGCGCCAATCGGGAGGAGATCCCCGGGCGTGAAGCGACGCGCCGTGGAGGGAGCTACCTTTTTTGGAGGTCGACCCATGGGGCACAGGCGGCGCAGCCCAGGCAAATCAAGGGCGGGCGCGTTCACGCGGTCTGGCACGGCGCTTGCGCTAGCCGTCGCTGCACTCAGGCCTTGCGATCAGGAACCTGCCCTTTGTCCCAGACCCCGCTGATCTTCGTCGACTTCGACGGCACCATCTCCAACGACGACACCACAGACCTGATCCTGCAGCGACTCGCCGATCCCAGCTGGGTCGACGTCGAGGATGCGTGGCAGCGGGGGGAAATCGGCTCGCGGGAGTGCATGGCGGCCCAGGTCGGCCTGTTGCGCGCCACGCCCGAGACCTTCGCTCAAGTCGTCGCCGAGATTACCATCGACCCGGGCTTCATGGCTTTCGAGCGCTTCTGCCGGGAGCATGCCATGCCCATGGCCGTCCTCTCGGATGGCCTGGACATCGTGGCCGAGGCGGTGCTGGCCCGGCACGGCATCTCGCTGCCCGTGCTGTCGACCCACCTGGCGTGGCAGGGTGGTGACCGCTGGCATCTGAGCTTTCCTCACGCCCAGCCCGGTTGCTCCAGCGCGGCAGGCAACTGCAAGTGCCATCGCCTCACCGCGGCCCGCGACGATCGTGCTGGGCCGCAGGTCCTCATCGGCGACGGACGCTCGGATTTCTGCGTCGCCACCGAGGCGGACGTAGTCTTCGCCAAGGGAAAGCTCGCGGCCCATTGCGGGGAGTGCGGTATCCCATATTTTGCGTTCACGGGTTTCGACGATCTTCTGCCGACCTTCGAAGCCTGGCTGATGGAGGCCAAGGGACAGATCGCGATACCGGCGCCGCCCCACCAACTCGCCACGCGCTGACGCGGGCATGCCGATGCAATGCACCGTCATCGACCTCGATGGCAGCCTGACCGGCCAGCCCGCCCTTGCGGCCGCCCTCGCGTCGGGGGAGGCGAAGCTCGTATCCGCCCGAGACCTGGCGCGAAGGCTTCGCATCGTCGCCAGCCGGAAGGCGCTGGCGGAACTCGAGGCGCGCCTCGCGGCGGTCACCGATCCGGATGCCCCGGGGCGCCTGATCTTCTACGGTTCCGGCGATTTTCATCATCTCTGCGCCGTATTCCTGCGATCGCTGCGCGAGCCGTTTCTCCTGTTGCACTTCGACAACCATCCGGACTGGACGACTTTTCCCGCCACGATGAATTGCGGGGGGTGGGTGAACCGGGCGCTGGAGCAGCCACAACTGGAGCGCGTCGTCACCATCGGTGCCTCCGGTTCCGATTTCGTCCGGCCGCAGCTGAAATGGGCGAACTTCGCCGCGATCCGCGAAGGCCGCCTGGAGGTGCACCCCTGGCGGGCGCAAGGCAGCTGGTTGCTTGGCCGTCGCATCGCCGCGCGCGGCTGTCACACCATGGGTTCCGGTCCCTTCCGCCGCCTGATCTGGCACGGCATTGGCCTGACCCGTTGGCCCAGCTTCGCCGAAGGCCTCGATCGCCGGCTACCAGCGCTGCCACTCTGGGTGACGCTGGACAAGGATGTCCTGAGGACCGCCGAGGCGGTGACGAACTGGGAACAGGGGCGCCTGAGCCTGCAGGCCATCCTCGATCTGCTCGCACGGCTTGGCGCGCGCCGCAGGATCCTGGGAATCGATGTCTGCGGCGACTATTCGCCTCCCACCTTCGGCGATCCCTTTCGCGCCTTCCTCTCCGCCACGGACCGTCCGAGCATCTCGCCCGACCTCGCGGCGGCGCGGGCCGTGAATGACGCGACCAACGCCCGCATCCTGACGGCCGCGCGGGCGCTCCTGCGATGATCGCCGACAACACCATCCTGTTTCGGGGAAACCGGCTCGGCTTGCTGCTCGTGCATGGGCTCGGCGGCACGCCGGTGGAGATGAAGACCTTCGCCCGGCGTCTGGTCGAGACTGGCGCCACCGTCCTGTGCTGCCAGCTTGCCGGGCATTGCGGAACCGAGGCCGAGCTGAAGGCGACCACATGGAGGGACTGGTATGCCAGCGTCGAAACGGCGCTCGTGCAGCTGGAGGGTGGTTGCGACACCATCGTGGTGTGCGGCCTGTCCATGGGCGCGTTGCTCGCGGCGCGGCTGGCAAGGGAGCAGCCGCGGCGAGTGCAGGGCCTGATCATGCTGGCACCGACCTTCCGCTACGATGGCTGGGCGATCCCCTGGTACAGCTTCCTGCTCAAGCCGTTGATGCCGACATCCTTCGGCCAGCGCTATCGTTTCGTGGAGCGTGATCCCTACGGGGTGAAGGACAAGCGCATCAGGGCGCTGGTCCTCCGCGCGATGAACAGCGGCGATCCGAGGGGGGCCGGGCTGCTCGCCACGCCGTCGCAGGCCTTGCGGGAGATGTGGCGCCTGGCGTCGGAGCTGCGGCCCACCCTTTCGCATATCCGGCAGCCGACGCTCCTGGTGCACGCGCGCGAGGACGACGTGGCCGACCTGTCCAACAGCTTCGACGTCCAACGTCACCTGGGTGGGCGCGTGGAAGCGCTGGTGCTGGAGGATTCCTATCACCTGGTCACCGTCGACCGGCAGCGCGGGCTGGTGGGCCGGAGGGCCGCCGCCTTCGTCAGCACCCTGCTGGCCGAGCGCTCGCTTCTTCCGGCCGCCGAAAGGATCGCCAATGCCCTCTGAGGACCCGTTGCGGGCGCAAATGCTGCCGGGCGTCGCCGCCCTGCCGAAGGCGGACTGGTCGGCCTGCTTCCCGGACGAGGCGGAAGGTTGGGATTACTATGTCGCCTGCGAGCGCTGCGCAGGCCCCGGCCTGGCCCTTGCGGCCGTGGCCGTCTTCGATACGACGGGCCTCGTCGCGGCCGCGCCCGTGTTCCGCATGACCTATCGCCTCGACACGCCGCTGCAAGGGAAGTTCGAGGGGATGGGCAGGGCCTTCGCGCGCATCGCGCCCGCCCTCATGGAATGGCGGATGCTGGGCATCGGCTCTCCGTTTGCCGAGCGCTGCCACCTCGCGCTTCGCCCCGGCCTGACCGGCGCGGAAACGTCGCGGGCCCTCGACGATCTGCTGGCCTGCATCCAGCAGGAGGCCAGACGCATCGACGCGCCGCTGGTCGCGGTCAAGGACCTGGCCGATCCGGAGGCCGGTCCGATGGGCGCCGCGCTCGCCCGGCGGGGCTTCCATGCGATTCCGAGCCTGCCGGTGGCCGCCCTCGCGCTCGAGAGCGGCGATCCCGAGGCTTATCTGACCGGGCTGTCGGCCGCGACCCGGAAGGACCTCCGCCGCAAGATGAAGCGTCGCGACGACCTGTGCATCGAGCACCACCACCAGATCGGCGAACTGGCACCGGAGATCGATCGCCTCTACGAAGCCACCCGGGACAACAGCCTGGTGCACTACGGCGATTTCGAGGAATTGCCGGCCGGCTATTTCAAGGCCATCTCCGAGGCGCTGGGGGATCGGGCGCTTTTCGTGCTCTACCGCATCGGCGGGCAGCTGGCCGCCTTCAACCTATTGCTGCTGGAGCCCGGCCGGGTGATCGATAAGTTCCTCGGCATGGACTATGCCTTGGCCCGGCAGCACAACCTGTATGCGGTGAGCTGGATGGAAAACGTGCGCATCGCGGCGGAGACGGGCAGCACCCTGCTGCAGACGGGGCAGACGGCCTATGCGTCGAAGCTGCGCTTCGGCAGCCATCTCGTCCCGTCGACCAACCATGCCTGGCATCGCCATCCGCTCGTCAACCGCGCGATCGGCATGGCGGCCCCATGGCTCTCCTTCGACCGATGGGATCCGGATCTTCGGGCCCTGGCCCACCGGCGCGCCGGCTGAGTTACGGGATAGTCCTATGACCCCGAACCCCCCATTGCCGAGCGGCTTCTTCAGCCGGATGAACCTGCGCTGGCGGCTGGTCATCGCCTTCCTGTCGGTCAGCGTGCTGCCCGTGCTCCTGGCGAGCTTCGTCGCCGCGCAGGCGATCGCCACCCTGTTCGAGCGAAACCTCGAGCATTGGCTCGCCGACGCCGCGCATTTCATTGCCGATGAGAGCATGGACTCCCAGCGGGAAGCCGAGCGCGCCGTGACGATCGTCGCCGCGGGGCTGCAGGCGGGCTGCGCGCTGGACACGGCGCGTTTCGCCATCTCGGCCGAATTGTTGACCGCGGTCGGTTACGACCTGGCGGTCATCTACGATCGCGACGAGAACGTCCTGCAGCGCTATGGGCATCTCGACGGAGCCGCGCATCTCCCGACGACCACGACCGCGGGATTCTTCTCGACGCAGATCGATGGCCGGGAAGTCCTGCTCATCGGCGCCGTGCGACGCTTCGAGGCGAACGGAAGGGAGCTCTTCCTCCTGATCGCCGGCTATTTCGACGAGAACTTCATCGATCTCTCGAATGTCATCTCCTCGCTCGATGCCAGGATCTTTCGGGTGCAAGATGGGCGTGCCTACAGCCTGGCCACGGCGGATGCCGGCGCGGAGCAGATTCTCCCGCCGGGGCTCCTGGAACAGCTGGCCGCCCGCAGAACCGGCCTCTCGGCCAGCCTGAACGAGGGCGATGATCTGGAGACGGGATTCGCCCCTATGCTGGATGCGTCGGGGAAACTCGTGGGCGTGGTGAGCGTACAGCTGTCGAACGACGTGGCGTATCTCGCGCATGTCCGCACCTGGTCGTTGTTTCTCGCACTCGCTCTCGGTACGGGGCTTCTATCGCTGATGGTGGGGCTGCTGCTGTCGAAGCACATGACGGGTCCGCTGCGCGCCCTTTCGCACGGACTTCGACATGTTCGGGAGGGCGACTACAAGGCGACCGTCCCGGTCTCCGGCGACCGCGAATTCGCCGAACTGGCAGCAGGGTTCAACAGCATGGCAGCGCAGCTGGATTCCCTGCGTCAGCGTGAGTTCGAAATGCGCCAGCGCGAGCAACTGGCGACGCTCGGCGAAGCCGCAGCCACCATCGCGCATGAGATCCGGAACCCGCTGGGGATCATCAAGACCTCCAGCCAGGTGCTGCGGATGAAATCGGCGCTGTCCATCGAGTCCGACCGGCTCGTCGGCTTCGTGCTGGATGAGGTGGAGCGTATCGACGGCCTGGTGAAGGACCTGCTGGACTATGTAAAGCCGCTGGAGACCGTCTCGGTTCGGCTGGACCTGTTCGAGGATGTCGTGGCAGGGGTTTTGGAGTTCGCGGCGCCCGAGCTTGCACGGCGGGGCATTGTGTCCGATGTGGTCCAACCGGACGGCCCGACGCTGATCTCGGGCAACGCCGCGCAGCTTCACCAGGCGTTGCTGAACATCCTGCTCAATGCCATGGACGCCATGCCGAACGGCGGGCGTCTGACCGTGTCGGCCAAGCAGCTCGGCGCCATCGTCCTCCTCCAGATCCAGGACACCGGCATCGGCATCTCGGCCACGATCCGCGAGCGTATCTTTCAGCCCTTCGTCACCGACAAGCCACGCGGCACGGGTCTGGGCCTGGCAAAGGTCTGGTCGGTCATGGAGCGGCACGGCGGCCATATCGACTTCGAGAGCATGCCGGGCATGGGAACGACCTTCACGCTCCATTTTCCGGGGGCTCAGTTCCGGACCGCCGATTTTCCCGCTGTGGAAGAGAGAACTGATACCCATGGGACCGCGCGCCACGTCGCCCCCTTCCATCCTGATCGTCGATGATGAGAAGCGGTTGGCGGAAGTGCTTGCCGTCGGCCTGGAAGTGCGGGGCTTCAGGGCGGCTTTCGTCGATTCCGTGGCGGATGCGCTGGCCTATCTCGAGAGCCATCCTGTCAGCCTCGTGATCACGGACCTGCGCATGCCGAAACAGGGTGGCCGGGAGCTGCTGGCCCAGTTGCATCGGCCAGGCCAGGCCTGCCCGTCATCATCATGACGGCCTATGCCTCCATGCGCGACGCGATCGATCTCGTGAAGGAGGGCGCCTTCGACTATATCTCGAAGCCCTTCGAGATCGACGACGTCATCGCCACGATCGACCGGGCCCTGCAGCTCCGCGAGGCGGAGGAGGAGAACCGGCGCCTGCGGCAGGAGCTACAGCAGCAATACGATTTCGCGGCCCTGATCGGCGACAGCCCTGCCTTCCAACTCATGCTCAAGCAAGTCACCGAAGTCTGTGCGAGCCGCGCGATCGTCCTCCTGCAAGGCGCGAGCGGCACGGGCAAGGAGCTGGTCGCGCGGGCGATCCACTACAATAGCCCGCGCAAGGCCCGGCCCTTCGTGGCGGTCAACTGCGCGGCCATCCCCGACAACCTGCTCGAGAGCGAGCTCTTCGGCCATGTGAAGGGCGCCTTCACCGGAGCCGTGGCGCGGAACGAGGGACGCTTCGTCGCCGCGGATGGGGGCACGCTGTTCCTCGACGAGATCGGCGACATGCCGCTCGTCCTGCAGGCCAAGGTGCTCCGCGCGATCCAGGAGCAGAGCTTCGAGCCGGTTGGAAGCTCGCGCACGCGCACAGTGGATGTCCGCATCGTGTCCGCGACGCATCATGACCTCCGGCGGGAGGTCGAGCAGGGCTTGTTTCGCGAGGACCTCTTCTATCGCCTCAACGTCTTTCCCATCGCCATGCCCGCGCTGCGCGACCGCAGCGCCGACATCCCGACCCTGGCCCGGCATTTCCTTCAGCGTCACGCCTCGGCGATGGGCAAGCGCATCCAGGGCTTCCGGCCCGCGGCCCTCGCGGCGATGGGGAGCTACGACTGGCCCGGCAATATCCGCGAGCTCCAGAATTGCGTGGAGCGGGCGGTCATCGTCGCACGCGGCGACGTCGTCGAGAGCGGCGATCTTCCGGACTACATCTTCGCTCGCCGGACGGCGGCCGGAGGCCAGATCCCGAGCGAGCTCGACACGGAGCTGGCGCGTCTGGAGCGCGACTTCATCATGGCGGCGCTCCGCGAATGCAGTGGAGTGCAGGCGCGCGCGGCGGAACGGCTGGGCATCACCGAGCGCAGCCTGTGGCACCGCATCAAGAAGCTCGACATCCGCGTCATGAAGAATGTCGGCTGAGATGACGCCGAACGACACCTGGCAGTCGGCGGTATCGAAGCCATGACGCCTCTGGCCGTCACCTTCTGGGTGCTCAATGTGATTCTCGACACGACGGGGCAACTGGCCTTCAAGGCTGCGGCAAGGACGGAGGGAACGGGGTTGAATCGCTGGCGGGCCATCGCCTTGCGCCCGTGGATGTGGATCGGGCTGGCCTGTTATGTCGGCGAATTCGTTGCCTGGCTCGCCTTCCTGTCCTTCGTGCCCTTGTCGCAAGGTGTGCTGCTCGGATCCGTCAACATCCTGACGATCATGATCGCGGGACGCCTGTTGTTCGGCGAGGTGTTGTCGAATCTGCGCTTGCTGGGCATCGCTCTGGTCGCGCTCGGCGTCGCCATCGTGGGGCTTGGCTGATGCGGCGGCTCTATGTCCTGGGTTTCCTGTGCCTCCTCGGTTTCGACCTGCTTGCGCAGATCGGACTCAAGTTTGCCGCCGTCGCGGCGCTGCCGGCGAGCGCCGATCTGACCTGGATCGAGCGCGTTATCGAGCAGCCGTGGCTGTACCTGGCGCTTGCCGGCTATGCCGGGGCTTTCTTTACCTGGATGGCCTTGCTTCGCCGGACACCGATCGGTCCTGCCTTCGCGGCCTCGCATCTCGAGGTCGTCGCGATCATGCCCCTGGCCGTTCTGCTGTTCGGCGAGACGATCAGTTGGACCCAGATTGTCGGGGCGGCGGCCATCCTGGCCGGGATCGCCTGTCTGGCGCGGAGCGAGGCGGGCTAGGCACCGCCGCCATAGTCGGTTTTGCGAAGTGCCCAGGCCCTGGGCTTGGCGAAAATTCTGAGGAGGCATAAGCGGCCACTCAGTGGCGCGCCGCTGTCGCCCGGGAGGGCGCGGGCTGCCGGCCGAGCGTCAGGCCGATCAGCACCGGCAAGGCCCGCAGCACCAGCGGATACTGCAGGATGCGGCCGGAGATGATGGCGATCGCCAGGGGCTGCTGGATCTCTGAGCCCTGGCCGATCGCGAAGGCCAGCGGCATCAGGGTCAGGATCGCCGCCAGCGTCTACATCCTTACCCGACCGCTCGGCGCCTCGCTCGGGGACCTGCTGTCGCAGCCGGTGGATGTTGGCGGCCTCGGCCTCGGCACCGTGGTGACCAGCGGCCTTTTCCTCGCGGTAATCCTGGCGCTGGTCGTCTGGCTGACGGCGAGCCGCAAGCAGGACGCCATCGTCCAAGCACGCTGACCACCGCGCCGCTTTTCTGAATCGGCGGCGCCGGCACCGACCGGCGCGGCCTTTTTCATGCGCGCAACGGCTGAATGCGAATCAACGATCGGTATAGGCCGGACCACCGCCCCCCAATCACGCGGACCCTAGGGTTCCTCTGGTCGGATCCGCCCGATCCGCCAATCCGAAACAGGAAACCCACACATGTTCCGTAACAAGTTCGCTCCCTACGCCCTGGCCACCGCCCTCCTGCTGGGGGCCGCCGGCGCTGGTACCGTGGCGCTCGCCAGTGAGCGCGA
>JAQGHZ010000189.1 GCA_028291485.1 Rubritepida sp.
ACAGCGAAATCGCCAATCGGGGTCGGACCATCGTCCGCGAAAACCCGTTGGCACCGCTCGGCCGCCTCCTGATGTTCGGCGATTCCTTCGGCTGGGGTCTCGCGCCCTTCTTCACCGCGGCCTTCCAGCGCTTCGTGTTCGTCCATAGCACCACACCTGACCGTATCATCCTGGAACAGGAGCGGCCGGACGCCGTGCTGACGGAATGCACTGAGCGCTTCGTGATCGAGGGACCGAGGAAGCTGGGCAGTTTCAAGGTGACGGACGTCGCCCGCCACAAATTCAAACGCGCGCCCGCAGCGGAGCAGGAACGCCTGCGAAGCCTCTACGAGGCCAAGGCCGCAAGCGGTACGGAGCCTTTCTACAGCAGCCTGTTTCTCGAATCTGTGACCTGAAGCCGCATCTCGGACGCGCCGCGGTGCGTTGCCCGTGCATGGCCATGCATGTTAGCGTCGGCTTCGCGCCAAGTGTCTGCCCCTGAAAGAGGTGCCATCCGATGGTTGAACTCCTGGACTGCACGCTTCGCGACGGTGGTTACTACACCGATTGGGACTTCGATCCCCTCACGGTCCGAACCTATCTCTCCTCCATGTCCCGCCTGCCGATCCACCATGTGGAGCTCGGCTACGTCAACGATCCGCAGCGCGGCTATTCGGGGGAGTACTTCTTCCTTTCGCCCGAGCGGCTCGCGCAGGCGCGCGCTGCGCTTCGCCCGGACCAGAAGCTCGTCGTGATGATCGACGGCAAGGGCTACACGCCGGATCGCATGGGCCCGCTCTTCGGGCACCTCTCCTCCCTCATCGACATGGTGCGCATCACCGTCGCGCCGACGGCGCTGGCGCACGGCGTTTCGCTCGCCAAGGCGCTCAAGGCTGCGGGCGTGAAGGTCGGGTACAACATCATGTACCTCTCCACCTTCCAGGACGACATTTTCAAGATCGCGCCCGCCTTCGAGGACAAGGACGCCTTCGACAGCCTCGCGCTCGTGGACAGCTATGGCGGATGCTCGCCGACCAGCGTGCGCAAGCTCTTCGAGAATCTGCGCGTAGCCCTGCCCGACAAGCCGCTCGGCTTCCATGGGCATGACAACATGTGCCTGGCCTTCGCGAATTCACTGGCCGCGATCGAGGGCGGGGCCGACATCATCGACGGCACGCTGGTCGGCATGGGCCGCGGCGCGGGCAACCTGCGCATCGAGACGCTGCTCGTCCACCTCGACAGCGAGGCGAACGACCACTCGCTCGATTACCAGGCGCTGAGCGCCGTGATCGAACCCTTCGAGGACCTGCGCGTGCAGCACGGCTGGGGCACCAACCTGCCCTACATGATCTCGGGTGCGAACAACCTGCCGCAGCGCGACGTCATGACCTGGATCTCGAAGAACCGCTACTCGGTGCTCTCGATCATCCAGGCGCTGCAGCGCCAGAGCAAGAGCGAGGTCGACACCGCCGCCTATCCGGCGCAGACGGCGATGACCGACACCTCGCGCCCGGTGGTGGTCGTTGGCGGCGGCAACTCCGTCCGCACGCATCTCGACGCCATCCGCCGCTACGTGAGCAAGACGGATGCGCTGGTGCTCTTCGCCAGCACGCGCCATCTCGACCTCGCCTCCAGCCTCGGCGGCGAGCAGCTCTTCTGCCTGCCCGGCCATGCCGCGATGCGCGCGGATGTCGAGGACAACCTGTCCACCATCTCGGGCTGCATCGTCTCGCCACCACCGCGCGTGACGGGCTGCGTTCCGCGCGAGCTCGGCGTGCCGGTGCGCCAGGCCCAGCCTCTCGCCGCCGGCGCGGAAGGCAGCATCGGCCCGGTCTCGGATATCAGCCCGCTCGATCTGGCGCTTGGCGCCGTGGCCGCGCTCGGCAGCGAGGAATGCGCGCTGATCGGCTTCGACGGCTATGCCACGGCGAGCGCGGCCGAGCAGGAGCTCTCGCAGGAGGTGCAGCGCATGCTGGACCTCTTCGGCAGCAAGCATCCCGGCGTGCGGCTGCACAGCCTGACGCCGACGCGCTACGCGCTCGACGTCGTCTCCGTCTACGGCCTCGTCTCCGCGGTCCATTAGGCCTCTCATGCCCGAGCACGGCTTTGCCGCCATCGTCTTCGACTGCGATGGCGTGCTGCTCGATTCCAACGAGCTGAAGACCGCCTGCTTCCGCGAGGTTCTGGAGGCCGGCGGCTATGAAGCGGGCGACATCGCCCGCTTCGTCGAATTCCAGCGCGCAAGCTTCGGCATGTCCCGCTACCGCCTCTTCGAGGCGTTGCTGGGATGGGAGCTGGCGGTGCGCCCGCCGCTCGACCGCGACCATCTCCTCGCGCGCTATGCCGAGGCGCTGGGCGGCCGCTACGTGGCCTGCACGGCCACGCCCGGCATGCGCGAGGTGGTCGGCGCGCTGGCCGCTCGCACCCCGGTCTACATCGTCTCCGGTTCCGACCAGGCCGAACTGCGCGGCGTGATGGCCGAGCGCGGCGATGCGTCCATGTTCCGGCTGATCCTGGGCTCGCCCACCAACAAGTTCGACAACCTCATGCTGGTTCTCGAGGATCTCGCGAAGGACGGCCCCGTCGATCCTGCCGACCTCGTCTTCGTGGGCGATGCCGAGGCCGACATGACCGCCGCGCGCAAGGCCGGGCTGGGCTTCGTCTATATGGACGGCTTCTCCGCCGCCCAGCCGCGCATGCGCGCGCTCGCCACCGAGAACGGCATTCCCCTTATCGACGATCTGCGCGAGTTGGAGACGGCCCTCGCGCAGTTGCAGCAGGCGCACGGACAAAACCGTATGACACAAACCGCATGACCCTGACTGCCTTCCTGCCCTGCCGTGCCGGCAGCCAACGCGTGCCGCACAAGAACACGCGCCCCTTCGCCGACCAGGACGAGGGGCTGCTTGGAATCAAGCTCGGCCACCTGCTGGCGACGCCAGAGATCGACCTCGTGCTGCTCTCCACCAACGATCCGCTCGTGATCGCGATCGGCGAGCGGTATGTCGCGGACGCCAAGGGCCGGCTGCGCATCGATCATCGGCCGGACGAGCTCTGCTCCTCCTTGACCTCGACCGACCAGGTCATCTCCTACGTGCCCCGCATCGTGCCCGAGGGCGACGTGCTCTGGACGCACGTGACCTCGCCCTTCTTCGATGCGGTGGAGTACAGCGCGGCGATCGCAGCTTATCGCGCGGCGCTCGCCGCCGGCGCGCATGACAGTCTGATGGGCGTGCTCGCGCTGCACACCTTCATGTGGGACGACAACGGGCCGATCAACTACGACCGCAACAAGGAGAAGTGGCCGCGTACGCAGACTCTGCCGGCGAT
>JAQGHZ010000200.1 GCA_028291485.1 Rubritepida sp.
GCGCGCTACACCGAGCTGCTGGCCTCCGCGAGCTTCGAGATCGACGGCGCCACCGTGAACCTCTCCGGCCTCACGCCCTATGCGGAAAGCTCCGACCGCGACATGCGCCATCGCGCGGAATCCCTGCGCTGGTCCTTCTTCGAGAAGAACGGCGCGGAGCTGGATGCCCTCTACGACTCCCTGGTGAAACTGCGCCACGGCATGGCGCGGAAGCTGGGCGACGACACCTTCACTCCCCTCGCCTACCGCCGCATGCGCCGCACCGACTACGATGCCGCCGACGTCGCGCGCTATCGCGATCAGGTGGCCGAGCATGTCGTCCCCCTCATCGCGAAGCTGCTGGAATCCCGCCGCGCCACCTTCGGCTGGGACAAGCTGCGCTACTGGGACGAGGCGCTGATCGACCCCGCCGGCAACCCCAAGCCCATCGGCGGCCACGACACCCTCGTCGCCGCCGCGCAGACCATGTTCGACCGGATGGATCCGCGCCTCGCCGACTTCTACCGGATGATGGCAGCCGGCGGCTTCCTCGACCTGAAGAACCGTCCGGGCAAGGCCGGCGGCGGCTTCTGCACGAGTTTCCCCAAGGACGGCGTGCCCTTCATCTTCGCGAACTTCAACGGCACGCATCACGACATCGGCGTCTTCACCCACGAGATGGGCCACGCCTTCCAGTGCTGGGAGAGCCGCAACCTCCCAGGCATCGACCAGCTCTGGCCGACCATGGAGGCCTGCGAGATCCACTCGATGAGCCTGGAATTCCTGACCCATCCGCAGATGGGCCTGCTGGTCGGCGACGCCGCGGCAGACCGCTTCCGCCGGATGCACCTGATCTCCTCGCTCGCCTTCCTGCCCTACGGTGTCTGCGTGGACCACTTCCAGCACGAGGTCTTCGCCAACCCGGATGCCACGCCGGACGAGCGTCACGCGATGTGGAAGCGGCTGGAGCGACGCTACATGCCGTGGTCCGATTACGGCGACATCGGCTACCTGGCGAAGGGCGGGCGCTGGCAGGCCAAGCACCACATCTACAACAGCCCCTTCTACTACATCGACTACACGCTGGCGCTCTGCTGCGCGCTGCAGTTCTGGGTGAAGTCGCTGCACGACCCGAAGGCCGCGCTCGACGCCTATGTCGCGCTCTGCGCGCGTGGTGGCTCGGCGCCGTTCCAGGAGCTGGTGAAGTCGGCGGGGCTGGTGTCGCCCTTCGCAGAAGGGGCGCTGGCGGAAGTGGTCAAGGAAGCCGAAGCCTTCCTCGGGAAGAATTGAGAGGGCTTCGCCCCTCAAACTCCCCTGCACCCTCATTCGTCAGGGCGTGCGGAACTCGATGGCCTTCGCGCCGTCCCAAAGGACCGAGCGGCCCACATTCGCCAGCCGCTCCAGATCGTCGCGGATCGTGAGGAAGTGGTTGCCGGCCAGCTGACCGGCCTTGCTGGCAAAGCAGCAGGGCCCATAGGCCACCAGGATCTCCGTCTCGCTCACGCCGCTCGCATGGCCCGGATGCACGATCACCTGGCCCGGCGCCGGATAGCTCGTCGCATTCTCGTAGCCGATGGAAAGGTCCCGCTCGCCCATCGGGATCCAGCAGGCCTCGCCGCTCCAGCGCACATGGATGATCCGGTCGCGGTAGGGCAGCAGCTCGCGGAAACGCGCGACCGTCTTCGGCGCATCCTTCGTCTCGAACTCCGCCCGGAAGAGCTCGCCGCCGATGTCGATGATGATGTCCGTCACGCTGCCGTTCCCTCGCTGACCGCCGCCCCAAAGCACGACAGCCGCGTCACGTCGAGTCCGCGATCCAGGCGGTCACCCGCGCGGAAAGCCCTTGGGGGTCGCCGGACAGCTCCAGCAGCTTCAGTCGCGCCTTTTCGCCGGAGACGATCGCGACCTCCGATTTCCGCAGCCGCAACGCCTTGGCGACAAAGGCGATGAGCGCCGTATTGGCCGCCCCGTCCACCGGCGGCGCGGCCAGCCGCAGCTGCAGCATCCGCCGCTCGTCCGGCCCCTGCACCACCCCGTCCATGCCCTCGCGCGAGGCGCGCGGCGTCAGGCGCACGGCCAGCCGGACACCCTTCGCGACCGGCGTGAACGGCATCAGACCGCTTGGCCGATCCAATGCCCGATCAGGGCCGTGAGCCCCATGGCGAGCGCGCCCCAGAAGGCCACGCGCCTCGCGGCCTTGCCCATGCTCGCCCCGCCCGCCCAGGCGCCGAACGTGCCGAGCAGCGCCAGGAAGCCCAGGGACGACGCCGATACGACAGGCCCGATGAACCCCATCGGCGTGAGCAGCGCCGCGGCCAGCGGCAGCGCCGCGCCGACCGCAAAGCTCGCCGCCGAAGCCAGCGCCGCCTGGAGCGGCTGCGCCGCGGTCAGCTCGGTGATGCCGAGTTCGTCGCGCAGATGCGCGCCCAACGCGTCCTTCGCCATGAGCTGATCCGCGACCTGCCCCGCCAGCGCCGGGTCGAGGCCGCGATGCACATAGATCTGCGCCAGCTCCTCGCGCTCGAAGGCCGGATCGTCGTGCAGCTCTTGCATCTCGCGCGCCAGCTCGGCCTTCTCGCTGTCCGACTGGGAGCTGACCGAGACATATTCGCCGGCCGCCATGGAGGTCGCGCCCGCGACCATCCCGGCGAAGCCGGCGATCAGCACACTGGACCGCGTGCCGTCCGCGGCCGCGACCCCGACGATCAGGCTGGCGGTGGAGACGATCCCGTCATTGGCCCCAAGCACAGCCGCGCGCAGCCAGCCGATACGATCGACGCGGTGGCGTTCGCGATGCGGCAAAGGGCCTCCATGGCAGGGTCAGATTCGTCCCATGACCATAAGCACGATGAGCACGATCAGCACAACACCCAGCACGCCGATGCCGCCGTGGCCGAAGCCGTAGCCGTAGCCGCCGAACCGGCCGCTGAAACCGCCGAGCAGGGCGATGATGAGGATGATGATCAGGATGGTTCCGAGCGACATTAGGCTTCTCCGCTGATGATGCCGATCGGGTGGTCACCCCATCGTCGCCTCGCACGTGGCGAGATGAATGGGCAACGCGCCATGCAGGGCAGGGTTGCCCCGCCTGTCAGGGTCTCAGCGTAAAGCGCACCGGGACGACCAGTTCCACCGGGTCGCCCGGCATCTCCGCGGGCGGCGCCGGCAGCGGAGAGGCGCGCCGGATCATGGTCGCCACCGCCTGGTCGAGATCCTCATGGCCCGAGCTGCGCTCGATGCGCCAGGAGGCGACCGAGCCGTCGCGCCGCATGGCGAAGCGCAGCACGACCGTGCCTTCGGCGCGGCGCGTGCGCGCCGAGAAGGGATAGTCCTTGTGCCGCTCC
>JAQGHZ010000239.1 GCA_028291485.1 Rubritepida sp.
ATCACCGCCGACTGCAACCTCGACGACTGCAATCTCGGGCGGACGACCATCTTCAACTTCGCCGCCCACCGCCGGCCGGAAGCCTATGGCCGGATCCTGGAGCAGGTGGGAAGCGAGCCGCCGAAGAGCTGGTCGCCGGTGACCTCCTGATCGCGGTTGCCTATCGGGGTTCCGCCGCCGCCGCGCGCGACGCCGTCATGAGAAGGGCCGCGCCTCCGGCGCGGGGCGGCGCCACCGAAAGCGCAAAGAGATAGCCGCCTTCCGCGAGGGTGGGCTGGCCGACGCGGATCAAGATGCGATGCCCGGTTCGGTCGCCGATCCGCACCGGCCGGTCCTCCTCCGTGCGGATCGCCAGGCCCGGCCGCTCCAGGCCCGTCAGATCACGGAACAGGCGAATGGCTTCCTCGATATCCGCAATAGGCGCCATGACCTGGCAGAAGATGCCTTCCTCGCGCGTGATGACGGCGGAGGGGAGCCCGCGCTCGGGGCTGAGCCAGACCCGCCCTGGCGTGCCCCCGGCGAACCGATCGGCCACGTCCGGGGCCGCCGGCTGGAACAGGCGAAGCCGGAGCCAGGCGTCCATGGCCGCCTGATTCCCCGCCTTCGCGACGCAAACCTCCCGAAAGATGAGGGCGGTGGCTCTCGACACGTTCCGGGGATCCGGATCGGCGGCTCCGGCGGCCGTCACCCAGCCCAGGATCAACCCGGAAAGCATGCGGCAGACGAGCTTCGGCATGAGATCCTCGTTCGAAGAGATATGCGGCGAGTTGCGGCGTGTCTGGGCCTGAACCTACCGATACGGAAACCCGCCGAGCCACAGCACGTCCTCGATCCGCCGCGCCCCGCTCGCCAGCATGGCCAGCCGGTCGAAGCCCAGGGCGATGCCGGAGCCCGAAGGCATGCCCTGCGCCAGTGCGGCGAGGAAATCCGCATCCACCGGCCAGGAGTTTTCGGCGCCGTAGAGACGCTCGCGCTCGGCCACGTCATGGGCGAAGCGGGCGGCCTGCTCCGCGGGATCGGTCAGCTCGTCGAAGGCATTGGCCAGCTCGATGCCGCCGGCGAAGAGCTCGAAGCGCAGCGCCACGCGCGGGTCGGCCGGGTCGCGCCGCGCCAGCGCCGCCTGGGGGGCGGGCCAATGGGTGAGGAAGCTGGCACGCTCGCGGCCGAGCCTGGGTTCGACATGCTCGAGCAGGAGGCGGAAGAAGGCCTCTTCCCAGCTCTCGTCGTCGCGCGCGCCAAGGGCGGCGGCGTCGCCCGTCCCGTCCTCGCGGATGGAGGCCAGCACGTCGATGCCGGCCCAATGGCGAAAAGCCTCGGCGACGGTGATGCGCTCGAAGGCCACGGCAAGGTCGGTCGTCACCTCCTCATGCGCGACCAGTCGCGGGCAGAGCTGGCGGACCAGCGCCTCCGCCTCGTCCATCAGCCCGTCCAGCGTCAGGCCGGGCCGATACCATTCCAACATGGTGAATTCCGGCGCGTGGCGGTGGCCGATCTCGCCGTTGCGCCAAACCCGCGCCAGCTCGAAGACCGGCCCCGCGCCGCCCACCAGCAGCCGTTTCAGGGCCAGTTCGGGCGAGGTGCGCAGCCAGAGCTTCCGGCGCCCGCCCTGCCCCAGATGCGGGTCGAACTCGGTCGGGAAGCCGCGCAGATGCACCTCCATCCCCGGTGCCGGGACGAGGCAGGGCGTCTCCACCTCGCGATAGCCGCGGGCGGAAAACCATCGCCGGGTCTCGGCGGTCAGGCGGGCGCGGGCGTCCAGGAAGGGAAGGCGCGCGGCCAGGCTCTCGGGGTGCCAAAGGGGCGATCCGGATGGGTTTGGCATTGCGCGGGGAGGCTTAACAGGGCAGAGCCTGCCCCGCCATGCAACGCACCCTCCGATCCGCCGAGGACCTGGCCGGGGCCGGCTTGATCGCGCGCGATTCCGTGCCGGCGATCAACGAGGTCGCCCAACGCTACTCGATTTCGGTGACGCCCCTTCTCGCCCGGCTCATCGGCGAGCACGGTGCCCCCCTCGCCCGCCAGTACCTCCCCGAGGCCGCGGAACTGGTCACCGCCCCGCACGAGCTGGACGATCCCACCGCAGACGCGCCCTTCACCCCCCTCAAGGGCGTGGTCCACCGCTATCCCGATCGCGCGCTGCTGAAGCCGCTGCTCGCCTGCCCGGTCTATTGCCGCTTCTGCTTCCGGCGCGAGGCGGTCGGACCCGATGGCGGCCTGCTCTCCGAGGCGGAGCTGGACGCCGCGCTCGACTGGTTCGAGCGCACCCCGCAGGTGCGCGAGGCGATCCTGACCGGCGGCGACCCGCTGATGCTCTCGCCGCGCCGGCTGGAGCACATCCTGACGCGGCTCGCCGCCAACCCGCATCTGGAGATCCTGCGCATCCACTCCCGCGTGCCGGTTGCCGACCCTGAAAGAATCGACGCGGCCATGCTGCGGGCGTTGACCCTAGAGCGCCCGCTCTACCTTTGCGTCCATGCCAACCACGCGGCGGAGTTCTCGGCCGAATCGACGGCGGCGCTGCGGGCGCTGCACGGCGCGGGCGTGGTGCTGCTGGGGCAGTCGGTGCTGCTGCGCGGCGTGAACGACAGCGAATCGGCGCTGGAGGACCTTTTCCGCGCCATGCTGCGGCACCGGGTGAAGCCCTATTATCTCCACCAGCTCGATCCCGCCCCCGGCACCGCGCGATTCCACGTGCCGGTCGAGGAAGGGTTGGCGCTTCTCCGCGGGCTGCGCGGCCGCGTGACCGGCCTCGCCTGGCCCACCTATGTCCAGGAACGCCCCGCCGGCGGCGGTAAATTTCCACTTGGCATGGAAGCCATGCAGCCTAGGACTGGACAAGCGCCGCAGGATCGCTAGAAACCGTGCCACGGCGGGCGTTTAGCTCAGTTGGTAGAGCAGCTGACTCTTAATCAGCGGGTCGTAGGTTCGAGCCCTACAACGCCCACCACCCTTCCGTCAGTATCACGACGATCCCACATGAGCCCCGGCACTATCAGGCTGCGGCGGGCCTCGGCGTACCGGGGCCCTCGCCGAGTGCCGCTCCAGGGATCGGCAGGGCACT
>JAQGHZ010000240.1 GCA_028291485.1 Rubritepida sp.
CCTCGCCGAGGCTCACCGCGCTGGTCTGCACCGTGGCCACGCAGCCCGCGCCGATCAGGATGTCGGTCGCGAAGCCGGAGACGGGCACGCCCACCAGCCGCAGGTTCCGCGCGCCGCGGCGGATCAGTGCCTTGGCCAGCGCCACGGAGGGTAGCGAGTTGTCGGGGGGCAGGGCGATGAGCGCGCCATCCGGCACATCAGCGGCCATGGCTTCGAGGTCGATCGGGGTCATCGCGCGTTCCTTCCTGGCCGAAATCTACGCGGAACCGTCACGCGAGGCGAGGGGGACGCGCCGATGATCCGGGAAGGACCGAGGCTGGTCCTGTCGCCTTGCGGAGCTGGCGCACCACGCCGGGCACGGCTTCGGCTGCCGGAGCGCCGCCGCCGCGACGGGCCACGCCGGCCCGATTCACATCGGGACGGGCGAGTTCCGGGGGGCCGGCTTCGTGTCCGGCTCCGGCTTGCCCGTCGGGGCGGGCTTGTCCGTCGGCAGACCCTGCCGCGGCTGTTCCGCTGGCGGCCGGAGCGGCGCCTCGGCCGGCGGCCGGAGCGGCTCCTCGACCGGCGGCAGGAGCGGTTCCCCGGCGGGAGGAGGCGGTTCCACGAGCGGGGGCACAGCCGGCGCCTGGACGGGCGGCACCTCGCCCGGCTGGATCACCATCATGCGCATGCAGCCCATGAAGGCACCCATCACGGCGTTGGTGCCCGTCAGGCTGAGGTTCCAGGGGGTGTCCTGCCCGCTCGGGAACTCGACCCGCATGAGCGCGCCGAGCCGGAAGGCCGGCTCGAACCCGTTTGGCCCATCGAGCGTCACGGGCCAGCTCATCTCCCGCCCGGCGCCCGTGGCCGTGGCGGCGAAGGTGTGGCGGTTGTCGATCACGATGCGGACCGGGCGTGTCGTGGAGGCGCCGAGGTTCCAGTCCGGCCGCGAGAGCCACAGGATCGGCCGGTCCTGGCCGACCAGATGCTGCAGCAGGAGGCGGCGCCCGGTCTTGGGGTCGCGCGTCTCCAGCCCGCAGGTGGGGACGCCGTCGTCGGTCGTGCCGCCGAAGGCGGACCAGCCATTGGCCTGGACGAGGATGCGGGTCTCGGCCCGGGCGCCCGTCACCAGCAGGGGCGTCACCAGCAGGGGCGTCGCCAGGGTCGCGGCGAGGAGGAAAGCGGGGGTGTGTCGCATGGCGTGGCTCCTCAGAAGGGCTCGGCCTTGTCGTGCCGGAGCAGGCGGGCATAGCCGGCCTTCTCGCGGTCCTGCCCCGTCACGGCGTCCGCCAGCGCATCGAGCCAGCCGGCGAACCAGGCCTTTCCCCAGTCGCCGGTCTGCGCCATCGGGTTCTCAAGCACCGAGGCGCCGTCCTTGAACGCCTGGCGTCCGGCCGCATAGGCGTCGTCGCTGACGAAGAGGTCGTCGGGGTCTACATCTTCTGGCATGGGATTCAGCATACGACCGGAACGCTTGGGCGCCCAGCCGGCTGCATGGGGCGGCGTCCGTGCCTATATTGCACGCCATGAACCTGCTGACCGCGCCCATGCTCTTCCAGCCCATCCGGCAGCCGATGCCGCCGGCGGGCAAGCCCCTCACGGTGATGAGCCCCTTCGAGCCCAATGGCGACCAGCCCCGCGCGATCGAGGAACTGATCCGGGGCGTGAACGCGACCGAGCGCGACCAGGTGCTGCTGGGCGTCACCGGTTCTGGAAAAACCTTCACGATGGCCAAGGTCATCGAATCCGTGCAGCGGCCGACGCTGATCCTGGCGCCGAACAAGACCCTGGCCGCGCAGCTCTACGGCGAGATGAAGAGCTTCTTCCCGGACAACGCGGTCGAGTACTTCGTCAGCTACTACGACTACTTCCAGCCGGAGGCCTACGTCCCGCGCACCGACACCTACATCGAGAAAGACAGCCAGATCAACGAGCAGATCGACCGCATGCGCCACAGCGCCACGCAGTCGCTGCTGCAGCGGCGGGACGTGGTGATCGTCGCCTCGGTCTCCTGCATCTACGGCATCGGCTCGGTCGAGACCTATTCGAACATGGTCGTGAAGCTGGAGCGGGGCGGGTCCATCCAGCGCGACGCCCTGCTCAAGGGCCTGGTCGAGCAGCAGTACCGCCGCAACGACGCCTCCTTCCAGCGCGGCAACTTCCGGGTGCGCGGCGAGAACCTGGACGTCTGGCCGGCGCATCTCGACGACCGCGCCTGGCGCATCAGCCTCTTCGGCGACGAGGTGGAAAGCCTGCGCGAGTTCGACCCGCTGACCGGCGAGATCACCGGCGAGTTCGACAAGGTCTCGATCTACGCCAACAGCCACTATGTGACGCCGCGCCCGACGCTTCAGCAGGCCATCGGCCGCATCAAGATCGAGCTCAAGGAGCGGCTGCGCGAGCTGGAGGCCGAGGGCAAGCTGCTGGAGGCCCAGCGCCTCGACCAGCGGACCACCTTCGACATCGAGATGATCGAGACCACCGGCTCCTGCAAAGGGATCGAGAATTATTCCCGCTACCTCTCCGGGCGTAACCCCGGCGAGCCGCCGCCGACGCTCTTCGAATACCTGCCCGAGGGCGCGCTTCTCGTGGTGGACGAGAGCCACGTCACGGTCCCGCAGATCGGCGGCATGTACCGGGGCGACTACGCGCGAAAGATCATCCTCAGCGATTTCGGCTTCCGGCTGCCGAGCTGCGTCGACAACCGCCCGCTGAAATTCGAGGAGTGGGAAAGCTTCCGCCCCCAGACCGTCTTCGTCAGCGCCACGCCCGGCCCCTGGGAGATGGAGCGCACCGCCGGCGTCTTCGCCGAGCAGGTCATCCGCCCCACCGGCCTCGTGGATCCCGTCTGCGACATCCGCCCCGTCGAGGGCCAGGTGGACGACCTGTTGGCCGAGGTGAAGTCCGTCGCCGCCCAGGGCTTCCGCTCGCTCGTCACCGTGCTCACCAAGCGCATGGCCGAGCAGCTCACG
>JAQGHZ010000244.1 GCA_028291485.1 Rubritepida sp.
ATGTTCGGCAGGCAGCCGAGATAGGCGACGTCGAAGCTGCCGGCATGGGTCGCGCCATCGGCACCGACCAGACCGGCGCGGTCCATGGCGAAGCGGACCGGCAGGTTCTGCAGCACCACGTCATGCACGACCTGGTCGTAGGCGCGCTGCAGGAAGGTGGAATAGATGGCGACGAAGGGCTTCATGCCTTCCGTCGCCATGCCGGCGGCGAAGGTGACGGCATGCTGCTCGGCGATACCAACGTCGAAGCAGCGCTTGGGGAACTTCTTCGCGAAGAGGTCCAGCCCCGTGCCCGAGGGCATGGCGGCGTTGATCGCGACGATGCGCTCGTCGGCCTCGGCCTCGGCGATCAGCGATTGCGCGAAGACCTTGGTGTAGCTCGGCGGTCCCGGCGGGGCCTTCTGCTGCTCGCCGGTGACGACGTTGAACTTCACCACGCCGTGGTACTTGTCGGCCGAGGCCTCGGCGGGCGCGTAGCCCTTGCCCTTCTGCGTCACCGCATGGAGCAGGAAGGGGCCGGGCTGGCCGGAATCGCGCAAATTCCGCAGGACGGGCAGCAGGTGGTCCAGATTATGCCCGTCGACGGGGCCGACGTAATAGAAGCCGAGCTCCTCGAAGAGCGTGCCGCCGGTCAGCAGGCCGCGCGCATATTCATCCGCGCGCTTCGCCGCGCGCTCGATCGGGCCCGGAAAATTCTTGGCCATCTTCGCCATGAACTCGCGCACCGAAAGAAAGGGGCGGGACGAGATGGTGCGGCTCAGATAGGCCGACATGGCGCCCACGGGCGGGGCGATCGACATGTCGTTGTCGTTCAGGATGACGATGAGGTTGGCCTTGCTGGCCCCCGCATTGTTCATCGCCTCATAGGCCATGCCGGCCGACATGGAGCCGTCGCCGATCACGGCGATCACGTGCCGGTCGTTGCCCTGCAGCTCGCTCGCGACCGCCATGCCGAGACCGGCGGAGATCGAAGTCGAGGAATGGGCCGCGCCGAAGGGGTCGTACTCGCTCTCGCTGCGCTTGGTGAAGCCGGAGAGCCCGCCGGGCTGGCGCAGCGTGCGGATGCGGTCGCGCCGGCCGGTCAGGATCTTGTGCGGATAGGCCTGGTGGCCGACGTCCCAGATCAGCCGGTCCTTCGGCGTGTCGAAGACGGCGTGGACGGCGACCGTCAGCTCGACGACGCCGAGCGAGGCGCCGAGGTGCCCGCCCGTCACGGAGACGGCGCTGATGGTCTCGGCGCGCAGCTCGTCGGCAAGCTGCCGGAGCTGTTCCGAGGAGAGGTTCCGCATGTCCGCGGGGTAACGGACCCGGTCGAGCAGGGGAGTTTCGGGGCGGTCTTGCATCAGTTCCTCCGCTCGATCACGAAATAGGCGAGGGCGCGCAGCAAGCCCGCCTTCTCACCGAAGACCTCCAGGTGGTCCTTCGCCTGGGCTACGAGTCGTTCCGCCTGAAGTCTTGCACGTTCGACGCCAAGAAGACCCACAAGAGTGGCCTTTCCGGCGCCGGCGTCCTTCGCGGTCGCCTTGCCCATCACCTCGGTCGAGGCGGTGGCATCCAGCAGGTCGTCGGCGATCTGGAAGGCGGCGCCCAGGTTGCGGCCATAGCTCTCCAACGCATGACGCTGCGAAGAGGCTGCCTTGCCCAGCACGGCGCCGGCCTCGGCCGAGAATTCGATCAGCTTGCCCGTCTTGAGCAGCTGGAGCCGGCCGATGGCCGATTCCTCAAGTGGCGCCTTGGCCTGCTCGGCAAGCATGTCGAGCATCTGGCCGCCGCACATGCCGCGGGGCCCTGCGGCATGGGCCAGCATGCGCACCAGCTCGATCCGCACCTGGGGATCCGGATGGGTGGCCTCCTCGGCGAGGATGGTGAAGGCCTGGCTCTGCAGGGCGTCGCCGGCGAGGATCGCGGTCGCCTCGTCGAAGGCCTTGTGGTTGGTCGGCTTGCCGCGGCGCAGATCGTCATCGTCCATGGCCGGCAGGTCGTCATGGATGAGGCTGTAGGCGTGGATCATCTCGATCGCGCAGGCGACCCGCAGCGCCGAGGTGCGCGAGACGCCGAACTGCTTCGCCCCCTCCAGCACCAGGAAGCCGCGCAGCCGCTTGCCGCCGCCGATGGTGGAGTAGCGCATGGCATCGAACAGCCGCGCCTCGTCGCCCTCCGTGATGGGAAGGAGCTGGTCGAGCGCCGCATCTATGTCCTGGGCGGCCTGCGTCATCGCGGCCGAGAGGGAGGCGGCGGAAATCCCGCCCGTCACCATGTCCATACCTGTTCCTGCTTATTCCACGTCGCGCAAGGTCAAGCCGCCTGCGCCTTCGACCACCGCCTGGACCTTCGCCTCGGCCTCGGCCAGCTTCGCCTCGCAATGGCGGCGCAGCGCAGTCCCCCGTTCGTATTCGGCGATGGCCTGGGCGAGGGTGCTCTTTCCGCCCTCCAGCGACCGGACGATACCCTCCAGCTGGCTCAGCGCCTCCTCGAAGGGGAGATTGCGAATCTCATCGCCTACAGATGGGTTCGCCAAGGGGGCGTCGGTGGTCATAGCTGCCCCTCCATGGGCATCATCCCGTTGAACGGACGAGTATATCGCTTTTGGTCATGAAACCCAAATGCCGCGAACCGATCGGTATCAAGTTGCAAATCGATCTCAGCTGCGCAGCAGGGCCCGGACATGCGCCGCAGCCGAGGCGGCCAGGGCGTCGAGGTCATAGCCTCCCTCCATGAGGCTGACCACCCGGCCCCCGCAGCAGCGGTCGGCGAGCGCGCAGATCTGTTCCGTGATCCAGGCGAAGTCGGCCTCGTGCAGGCGGAGCTGGGCCAGCGGGTCCCGCGCATGGGCGTCGAAGCCGGCCGAGACGACGATTAACTCGGGCGCGAAGGACTCGGCGGCCGCCAGCAGGTCGCCCCAGACGGCGCGGAAGGCCGCCCCCGTGGCGCCGGGCGGCAGGGGGGCGTTGAAGACGTTTCCCACGCCTATCTCCGAAGCCGCGCCGGTGCCGGGGTAGAGCGGCATCTGGTGCGAGGACGCGAAGAGGATGGACGGGTCGTCCTGGACGCAGTCCTGCGTGCCGTTGCCGTGATGGACGTCGAAATCGAGGATCGCGACCCGCTCCAGCCCGTGCACGGCCTGCGCGTGCCGCGCGGCGACGACCGCGTTGGAGAAGAAGCAAAAGCCCATGGGCCGGCGCCGCTCGGCATGGTGGCCGGGCGGCCGGGTGGCGCAGAAGGCGCGGAGCACCTGGCCCGTGCAGACCTCGTCCACCGCGCGGACGGCGGCCCCGGCGGCGAGCAGGGCGGCCCGGGCGCTGCCGGAGGACATGATGGTGTCGCCGTCCAGCGCGACCCGGTCGCCGGGCTGGGGGCGGACGCCGAGGATCGCCGCCACGTAGTCGGCCGGGTGGACGCGGGTGAGCTGCTCCCCGGTGGCCTCCTCCGGCTGGTCGCGGAGCAGGTCGGAAAACTCCTCCGAATCCAGCGCCTGGAGCACGGCGCGCAGCCGGTCCGGGCATTCGGGATGGCCCTCGCCCATGTCGTGGTCGAGTCCGTCGCGGTGGGTGAGGAGCAGGACGGTCATGGTTCTTCCCTCCGGCGCAGCGCGAAGCGGAAGATTCGTTCCCCCGCCCGACCCTCCTCCTCCGTCCAGGCCAGGAGCTCGTGCCCCGTCTCCTGGGCATAGGCGTGAAAATCCTTCACCGCGGCCGGGTCGGTGACGAGCAGGACGAGCGTCTCGCCCGGCGCCATGCCGCGCAGCACCTTGTTCGCCTTGAGCACGGGGAGCGGGCAGGCGAGGCCGCGCAGGTCGAGGGGATCGGACATCTCCGCCTATCCAGCATCCGCCCGGGCTTGCCCGCAAGAGGCCGCCGACGCAGCTAGCCGGCCATGCGGATCGGCGTGGATTTGGGCGGGACCAAGATCGAGGTGGTGGCGCTGGACGCGTCGGGGGCGCAGATCCTGCGCCGCCGCCGGCCCACGCCGCCGGATTACGCGGGGGTGATCGCCGCCATCGCCGGGCTGGTCGCCGAGGTGGAGGCGGAACTCGGCGCTGGTGGCACGGTGGGGGTGGGAATCCCCGGCAGCCTCTCGCCCGCGACCGGGCTGGTGCGCGGGGCCAATTCCACCTGGCTGAACGGCGGGCGGCTGGACGCGGACCTCGCCGCCGCGCTGGGGCGCGAGGTCCGCCTCTCCAACGACGCGAACTGCCTGGCGCTCTCCGAGGCGGCGGACGGCGCGGGGGCCGGGGCCTCCAGCGTCTTCGCGGTGATCCTGGGAACGGGGGTTGGGGCGGGAATCGTGGTGGAGGGCCGGCTGCTGGAGGGCTTCAACCGGATCGGCGGGGAATGGGGCCACAACCCGCTGCCCTGGATGACGGCGGAGGAATTCCCGGGCCCGCCCTGCTGGTGCGGCCAGCGCGGCTGCATCGAGATCTTCCTCTGTGGGCCGGCGCTCGCGGCCGATGCGGACGGGCCGGGTGCGCGGGATGCCTCGGGCCTGCCGGCGCGGACCGATCCGGCCGCGCGTGGCGCCCTGGCCCGTCATGCGGACCGGCTGGCCCGGGCGCTGGCGCATGTCGTGAACATCCTGGACCCAGAGGTGATTGTGTTTGGCGGCGGATTGTCCAACATGGCGCATCTCTACGAGGAACTGCCGAAGCTCCTGCCGCGCCACGTCTTCTCGGACGTGGTGCGGACGCGGATCGTCCCGGCGGTCCATGGCGACAGCTCGGGCGTGCTCGGAGCGGCGCGGCTGTGGGAATGATGGCTTCATGGAACGATCACCCTGCTATGACGACGATCGGGGCAAACTTCCCGCAAAACCATCAGGACGCCTTCCCATGACCATCGAGCTCGAAGACATCGGCAGCAACCCCGCGCCCCGCGACACCATCGGCGAGATCATCGAGGCCCGCTTCTCCCGCCGCGGCGCGCTGTTCGGCGCCATCGCCACCGGGATCGCCGGCACGGCGGAGGCCCAGACCGCCCCCCTGCAGGGCGGCCCCTCCACGCTCACCTTCCCCGAGCTCCGCCACCAGCTCGCCCAGACCGATGCCGTCGCCGAGGGCCACGAGAAGCACGTCGTCATCCGCTGGGGCGACCCGGTGGTGCCCGACGCGCCCGCCTTCGACCCGCGCAACGTCACCGCCGCGGCCCAGGCCCTGCAGTTCGGCTACAACAACGACTTCATCGCCGTGATCCCGCCCGAGCGCGGCGGCCGGATTGGCGAGCGCGCCCTCCTCTGGGCCAATCACGAATACACCAACACCAACCTGATGTTCCCCGGCATGGGCACCAACAGCCAGGCCCGCGCCCGCGTCTCGGCCGAGCAGGTCCAGGCCGAGCTGATGGCCCATGGCGGCAGCATCGTGGAGCTGGAGCGCGTGGACGGCCGCTGGAAGCCGGCCGCCAGCCCCCGCCTCAACCGGCGCATCACGGGCGCCACGCCGATGACGATCTCCGGCCCCGTCGCCGGGCATCCGCGGATGCGGACCAGCGAGGACGCGGCCGGCACGCGCGTGCTCGGCATGCTGAACAACTGCGCCGGCGGCACCACGCCCTGGGGCACGATCCTCACCTGCGAGGAGAACTTCAACACCTACTTCGGCGGCGAGCTCGCCGATCCCACCCAGGCGGAGAGCCACCGCCGCTACGGCATCACGGCGACGCCCGGCTACGGCTGGTATCGCCACATCGCCCGCTTCGACCGCTCGAAGGAGCCGAACGAGGCGAACCGCTTCGGCTGGGTGGTCGAGATCGATCCCTATGAGCCCGACGCGGTGCCGGTGAAGCGCACGGCGCTCGGCCGCGTGAAGCACGAAGGCTGCACCTATGCGCTCGCCAAGGACGGCCGGGTGGTGCTCTACACCGGCGACGATGAGCGCTTCGAGTATGTCTACAGGTTCGTCACGGCGCGACCCTGGAACCCGACCGGCCGCGCGGCCAACAGGAACCTG